>JAFZJK010000063.1 GCA_017553965.1 Lachnospiraceae bacterium
ACAATTTTAAATAATATAGATAAAGTGCCTTATATTACATTTAAAAGCTTAGAAAACATCCCTTGGCTAAAATGCGGTTTTTCAACCAGGCTGGGCGGGGTAAGCAAAGGTATTTTTTCTACCATGAACATGAGCTTTACCAGGGGTGATGTAGAAGCTGATGTAAGAGAAAACATCAGGCTGTTTTCGGAGGCGGCAGGCTTTAACGGGGAAAATATAGTTATGCCTCACCAGTGCCATACCACAAACGTGAGGATAGTCGGTAAGGGTGACAGGGGCGGCGGAGTTATAAAACCGGGCTGCATAGATGAGATAGACGGACAGATAACTAATGATGAAAACACGGTGCTTTACTGCATGGGAGCTGATTGTGTTCCGGTTTTCATCGTTGATGTTGAAAAAAGAGTTGTTGCAGCATGTCATGCCGGCTGGAAGGGAACTGTTAATAATATAGTAAAAGCCGCAGTAGAAAAGATGGTTTCGAAATTCGGATGCGACCCAAAGAATATGAAGGCGGTTATTGGTCCGAGCATATGTATGGACTGCTATGAAGTAAGTGAAGATGTAGCTAAACGGTTTATTGATGCATATAACACGGTAGATAAAAATACGGTAGCAAATACCGACAGCGGTATAAAGAAAGAAAACATCCACCCTGTGGTAAGACCCGCATCAGGTGACTTTAATGATAATCCTACCGGGAAATATTTCCTGAACCTTTGGGAAGCAAACAAGATCGATCTGATAAATGCCGGTCTGGACTCTCACGCAATAGAGATAAGCGGCTACTGCACAAGATGTCACCCCGATTTGTTGTTCTCACACAGGTATCACGGAGAAAAACGAGGAGTAAATATCGGATACATATTTATAGAAAAACAGATCTGACGTAGATAAGATACAGGTCAGATTAAGGAATAAGGTAATTTACAATATATGGAACGCGATAAGACTTTTAAGAAAAAAAAGAATAAAGGACATATCATATCGAAAGTAAACCCTGATTCGATAGCCGAGGAACTTGAACTCGAACCGGGAGATACTGTGATCAGTATTAACGGCAAAGAGATCGAAGATATCTTTGACTACAGGTTTATGATGAATGATGAGTACATAGTGCTCGGAGTCATAAAAAAGGAAGACGGTGAATTCTGGGAATATGAGATAGAAAAGGATTATGATGAGGATCTGGGAGTTGATTTTGAGTCCGGAATGATGGATGATTACAGATCCTGCAGCAATAAATGTATTTTCTGTTTTATAGACCAGCTTCCCAAAGGTATGAGACCGACGCTCTATTTTAAGGATGATGACGCCAGACTTTCATTCCTTCAAGGAAATTACGTTACGCTTACCAATATGAGCCAGAAGGATGTGGACAGGATATGCTATTACAAGCTTTCTCCTATAAATGTGTCCATCCAGACAACCAATCCGGAGCTCAGGTGTAAGATGCTGCATAATCGATTTGCAGGTGAAGCCTTAAAGAAGATAAAGATTTTCTGTGACGCCGGTCTGGAAATAAACGGACAGGTGGTTCTTTGCAAGGGCTTTAATGACGGAGCCGAGCTTGACAGGACCATGAGCGATATAGAGGAGTACCTTCCGAATTTTAAGAGCATGTCGATCGTACCGGTAGGTCTTACCAAATACCGTGAGGGCTTACAGCATCTTGATCCTTTTACCAAAGAGGATGCGGAAAAAGTATTACAGCAGATAGAAGCAAAGCAAAAGTATTATCTGGAAAAGTACGGTTCAAGGATCATATTTGCTTCGGATGAATGGTATCTTCGTGCAGAGCGTGATATTCCGCCCATAGAGGAATATGAAGGTTTCCCTCAGATAGAAAACGGTGTCGGTATGCTGAGAAACATGATAGATGAGGTTGAGGCCGAGATATCCTATCTTAAGGAAGAACTGGAATATGCAGCTGAAAAGAACAGCAATCCGGGTAAGAAGGATGAAGTTGAGGATGATCAGGAAAATAATATCGAGTTCATGCAAGATACTGTTTTTCATGTGGTAACAGGATATGCCGCATATCGTACCATAAAAATGCTTGCAGGCAGGATTTCTGAAGAATTCGGACTTAAACACATAAAGGTTCATCCTATTATCAATGACTTTTTCGGGCATGATATAGATGTTACCGGACTTCTTACGGGACAGGATATCTTAAAGCAGCTGCAGGAAATCTTTGCGAACGAGAGCGATGAAGATAAAAAGCTCGATTCATATATACTGCTTCCTTGCAGTACGCTAAAGAGCGGTGAAGATATTTTCTTAGATGATATGACACTGGAATTTTTAGAAAATACTTTACAAAAAAAGGTACGTATAGTAAAATCGAGTGGGTCTGCGTTTGTGGGTTCTTTTATGAAAGACTACGAACGGGATTATTATTCAAACGAATTAAACAAATACGAAATTGACTGATAGTTTCATAGCAGACCGGGAAATCCCGGATAGGAAGGAATAAGTAATGAGTAAACCTATAGTTGCTATAGTGGGAAGACCGAATGTCGGAAAATCCACATTGTTTAATGCCTTGGCCGGTGAACAGATAGCCATAGTAAAAGACTATCCCGGTGTTACAAGGGACAGGATATATGCGGATTCTTCTTGGTTGAACCATAATTTTACATTGATAGATACGGGCGGTATAGAGCCTAAGACTGATGATATAATATTAAAGTCCATGAGAGAACAGGCGGAGATAGCTATAGAGACCGCAGATGTTATCATATTCCTGGTGGATGTACGCCAGGGTCTTGTGGATTCGGATTTCGGTGTGGCTGACATGCTGAGACGTTCCAAGAAACCGGTTGTTCTGGCCGTTAACAAGGTGGATGATTACAAATCTCAGCAGGCCGATGTCTACGAGTTTTATAACCTTGGTATAGGAGAGCCCTTCCCTATATCTTCATCCGGAAAAATGGGCTTTGGCGAGCTCCTTGACGAGGTGGTAAAGTATTTCCCCGAAGAAGCGGATGAAGATGAAGAGGATGACCGTCCTCGGATCGCTGTAATAGGCCGTCCCAACTCAGGAAAATCATCTCTTATAAACAGACTGGCAGGAGAAGAAAGATGTATAGTATCCGATATGGCCGGTACCACAAGAGATGCAATAGACACCCTGATTAAATACGAAGATAAAGAATATATCTTTGTTGATACAGCGGGACTGAGACGTAAGAGTAAGATAAAGGAAGACTTAGAGAGGTATTCCATTATCAGAACCGTAGCCGCAGTAGAAAAATGTGATGTAGCGGTCCTTATGATAGATGCCGTAGAGGGCGTTACCGAACAGGACGCAAAGATAATAGGTATAGCACACGAACGCGGCAGAGGTATCATTATCTGCGTTAATAAATGGGATGCAATAGAAAAAGACGATAAGACAATGTATCGTTACCGTGATAAGATAGTTCAGATCCTTTCTTTTATCCCATATGCCGAAATACTGTTCATTTCAGCACTTACCGGACAGCGTGTTACCAAGCTGTTTGAGTCAATAGATGTGGTACTTGAGAATCAGAGCTTAAGGATCAAGACGGGTGTGCTTAATGAGATCATGTCAGAGGCAGTTGCACTTCAGCAGCCTCCCACAGACAAGGGCAAGAGACTTAAACTGTTTTATATCACGCAGACAGGAATCAAGCCTCCTACATTTGTTATATTCTGTAACGATAAGGAATTGTTCCATTTTTCATACCAAAGATATATAGAGAATAAGATCAGGGAAGCATTCGGTTTTTCGGGTACTTCGCTAAAGCTTATAATCAGGGAAAGAAACGAGAATTCAAAATAACATAATTGCTGTGTTAAGGAGAAAAATATGGCTCTGCAGATAATTATATGTTTAGTGCTCGGCTATGCGGTCGGAAGCTTTTCGACCGGTTATATCATCGGGCATATGAATAATGTCGATATACGTGAGATGGGCAGCGGAAATGCGGGTACGACCAATGCATTCCGTACGCTTGGAAAAAAAGCCGGTATCTTAACTCTGATAGGGGATATGTTAAAGGCTGTACTCGTGGTTTTACTGGTAAGATTCGTGATCTATAAGGACGTGGATTATGTTAAGCTTTTGGAACTGATATGCGGTTTTGGATGCGTACTCGGACATAATTTCCCCGTATGGCTTAAATTCCACGGAGGAAAAGGTATAGCTGTTACAGCGGGTGTATTTATTGCCATTGACCCCTGGATACTGCCTGTGGGCCTTCCGCTGTTTGCAATCCTTGTACTTACTACAAAGTATGTTTCCGTAGGTTCTCTTGCAGTACTTACGCTGTTCCCTATATGGAATGCCATAAGATTTACAGCTGAGCCTTATTACTGGGCTATAGTAGTAGTATCCTGCATGTATACAGCCATGGCATTTTTCCAGCACAGACAGAATATCGTAAGACTTATGAATGGTACGGAGAACAAGATCGGACATAAGAAACATGCTGAAGATGAGAGTGTCACAGAGTAAGCCGGTGCTATGGTTTATTGTTTAGATTTGCCGTATTGTTAGATAAAATGAAAGGAATGCCCTGTATCGGGCGGTATATATTATGTCAGTAACAGTTATGGGAAGCGGTACATGGGGTACCGCACTTGCGATCTTACTTGCAAACAAAGGAGTTAAAGTTGTTCTTTGGTCAAAGATAGAGGCTGAGATCAAGGCTCTTGGTGATGACAGAAAAAACATTAAAAATCTTCCGGGAGCAGAATTACCTGAGTCGGTAGAGCTTACACTTGATGAGAAATATGCCGTATCGGGTAGTAATCCGGAGATAATAGTATTTGCCGTAGCATCTCCTTTTGTAAGAGAGACTGCAAAGCTTGTCGCACCTTATATCAAAAAGGGTCAGATAATCGTTAACGTAGCTAAGGGTATAGAAGAAAAAACTTTAAGTACATTGACAGATATCCTTCATCAGGAGATACCGGATGCAACGGTAGCGGTTCTTTCAGGTCCTTCTCATGCAGAAGAAGTAAGCCGTCTTATACCTACGACTGTTGTAGTTGCTTCAACTTCAGAAGAGGCAGCTAAAAAGATACAGGACATATTTATGACAAAAACCTTCCGCGTATATACCAGTGATGATGTTATCGGTGTGGAGCTTGGTGGTTCGCTTAAGAACGTAATAGCACTTGCGGCAGGTATGTCGGACGGTCTCGGATACGGTGACAATACCAAAGCAGCTCTTATGACCAGAGGTATAGCTGAGATCAGCAGACTTGGAAAGAAAATGGGTGCCAATATCGAGACTCTCTGCGGTCTTTCGGGTGTTGGAGATCTTTTCGTTACCGCTACCAGCCATCATTCAAGAAACTGGAACGCCGGCTATCTTATCGGACAGGGCATGAGTACCGAAGCAGCCATGGAAAAGGTACAGCAGGTTGTAGAGGGTGTACATTGTGCGAAAGCAGCTAAAGCTTTGGCTGACAAATACGAAGTGGAAATGCCGATAGTCCAGGAAGTATACGATATCCTGTTTAACGGCCAGGACGTACATAAGGCAGTAGGAGAACTGTTTACCAGAGACAAGACAAATGAACATTCCGCGGTTGACTGGGACTACACGAATTGACATATTA
>JAFZJK010000064.1 GCA_017553965.1 Lachnospiraceae bacterium
CTCCTGGCGGTAAAGGATAAACAGCCTATAGTATTCAGCTTAAAGAGCCTGGTTAAAGAGTTCGCCGATTTTCAGGAGATACTCTATACAAAAGAGCATGAATATCTGTTAAATAAAGCAAAAGCAAGGCAGGAGATAGTAAACGGTCTGCTAAGAGCTACAGACGTGATAGATCTGATCATAGAGATACTGCGCGGAAGTTCGTCGGTAAAGCAGGCTAAAGACTGCCTGATATCCGGTATCACCACCGATATCCGTTTTAAGAATCCGGGGTCCGAACAGCAGGCTAAAACTCTAAATTTTACAGAACGACAGGCTGATGCGATCCTTGCCATGCCTCTTTCAAAGCTGATCGGACTGGAGATATTAAAGCTGCAGGAGGAAGCAAAGGAACTTGCGGAAGCTATTGCCGGTTACAAAGAGGTATTAGGGGACAAGAAAAAGCTTTATAACGTAATTAAAAACAGGTTGAAGGAATACCGAAAGAAGTTTGCATCCCCCAGAAAGACGGAGCTTCTTAATCTGGCTACGGCAGAGTATGTAACGGAGTTTAAGGTTGAGGATATCTATATCCTTATTGATAAGTTTGGTTATACCAAATCGGTTGATGCGGCCGCTTTCCAGAAGGCTGGAGAGGAAAACCTTAAGGACTTTGTCCATGTGGTACCTATGAAGAACACGGACAGGCTCTGCATATTTACCGCAGAAGGAAACATGCTCCAGGTTAAGGCTGAAAAGATACCTAAATGCAGGATAAAGGATAAGGGTCAGCTGATACATAACTTAGCGAAAGTTGATCAGCAGGAAGTAATTTTCTATGCGGCTTATGAGACTTTGTTTGACTCAATGCTGTTGTTTGTAACCGCAAAGGGATATATCAAGCTGGTATCGGGTATAGAATTTGATACCAACCGTAACCTTATGCTTGCCACAAAGCTTGAAGACGGCGACAGTCTGGTGGCTGTTATCATGCTTTCCATGAAAGATATTCTGTCAGAAAACAGAAAAGTCATTACGATCACCAAGTCCGGATACTCACTCGGATTCCCGCTTAAGGAAGTAAGCGAGATGAAGAAGACCGGCCGTGGAGTAAAGGCTATGACCCTTGATAAAAACGATAAGATCGACTTTGCTACAGTAGCCACACCTGATACGGAAAGCTTTGAATACAAAGGAAAACCGGTACTCGCAAAGAAGATAAAATTAAGAGCCCGCGGTGCAAAAGGACAGAAAGTATCGCTTTGGAAAAATTCTGACTGAGACTTTTATATGTTAACATAATCCTTGACAAGAAGTTCCTATTAGGGTATATTATAAGTGTGTGGGTATATGTGTTTTTGACATGGCTCACAAAACCCGTTTGAACAGGAGATGCACAATGGCAAAAAGAATTCTTGTTTGTGACGATGCTGCATTTATGCGCATGATGATAAAAGATATTTTGACCAAGAACGGTTATGAAATAGCAGGCGAGGCTGAGAACGGAGCCGTTGCCGTTACAAAATATGCAGAGACAAAACCTGATCTTGTTATGCTTGATATTACAATGCCGGAGATGGATGGTATACAGGCATTAAAGAAGATCAAAGAACAGGATCCTTCGGCTATGGCCATTATGTGTTCGGCCATGGGACAGCAGGCTATGGTAATAGAGTCGATTCAGTCGGGAGCCAGGGATTTTATAGTAAAGCCTTTCCAGCAGGAACGTGTAATAGAAGCTATTAAAAAGGTTATAGGATAAGCATATATAAAACCTGTCCCCATACGGACAGGTTTTTATATTATAAAGTAACAAAGGAGAAAAAAATATGGCAGCAAGATCAACAGCAAAAACAACAAAAAAAGATGATAAAAAGAAGGACAAGATCAAAAACGCATGGTTAAAGTACACTGCGGAGCAGAAAAAAGAAGTAGAAAGCTTAAATGCCGAGTATATCGACTTCATTTCAGAGTGTAAGACTGAAAGAGAATGCACCGATAAGATAATCGCTATGGCAAAGAAGCTTGGATATAAGGACATTTACAGTGTAAAAAAAGCTAAACCCGGCGATAAGCTTTATGCAGTAAATAAGGGTAAGGCACTTATACTTTTTGTAGTAGGTACAGAGCCCTTAGAGAAGGGTATGAAGATCTTGGGAGCACATATAGACTCTCCCAGACTTGATATCAAGCAGAACCCTCTCTATGAGGATACAGAGCTGGCTCTTATGGAGACACACTACTATGGCGGTATCAAGAAATACCAGTGGGTAGCGATCCCGATGGCTATACACGGCGTAATATGCAAAAAGGATGGAACAACCGTTAAGGTAGTTATAGGTGAAGATCCCAAGGATCCCGTAGTAGGTATTTCAGATCTTCTTATCCACCTTGCACAGGACCAGATGGATAAGAAAGCATCAAAGGTTATCGAGGGTGAGGACCTTAATGTGCTGGTTGGCAGTATGCCTTTAAAGGGAGAAGACAAGGATGCGGTAAAAGCCAACGTTATGAAGCTTATCACAGACAAATACGGGATCACCGAGGAAGACTTCATGTCTGCAGAGCTTGAAGTGGTACCTGCAGGAAGAGCAAGAAATTACGGCCTTGACAGCAGTATGGTAATGGGCTACGGCCAGGATGACAGAGTATGCGCATACACATCGGCAAAGGCTATATTTAATTGTAAGTCGATAGACAGAACCGCAGTATGTATTTTGGTTGATAAGGAAGAAATAGGAAGTGTCGGTGCTACCGGTATGACATCGGTATTCTTTGAGAATGTGGTAGCAGAGCTTATGGAGAGACTCGGTGATTACAGTGAGCTCAAATTAAGACGTGCACTTCAGAATTCACATATGCTTTCATCGGACGTAAATGCAGCATATGATCCCAACTTCCCTTCAGTAATGGAAAGAAAGAACTGTGCTTACTTCGGAAGAGGCATGGCATTCAGCAAGTTCACCGGTTCCCGCGGAAAATCAGGCTCTAACGATGCTAATCCCGAGTTTATCGCAAAGCTTCGTGCAGCACTTGATAAGAATAAAGTATTCTATCAGATGGCAGAACTCGGAAAGGTCGATCAGGGCGGCGGAGGAACCATCGCATACATCATGGCCAAGTACAATATGGAAGTCATCGACAGCGGCGTGGCAGTACAGAACATGCATGCACCTTGGGAAGTAGTAAGCAAGGCCGATGTATATGAAACTGAAAAAGGTTATGAGGCATTTTTAAAGGAAATCTAATATGGGTAATTTCAGAAGAAGACTGGTAGAAAACTTAAGTGAAAAGAATATTAGGAGCCAGATGTATGAGATATACTATCTGGCCATCCTGCTTCCGGAGATCATCATCGGAGGCATACTTACCGTGTATGTCTATCTGTATTCGGAAAAAGATACCAGGATCCTTTTATTCTGTATCCTTATAGTAGTCACGGGTATACTGATCTCGTATATAGTTATTTCATTCTTCGCTAGTCATTTCTCGACAAGAGTGAATAAACTCAGGTCCTCGATGCACAGTGTCAGCAACGAGGACTATGAGATGTCAGACACGTTAAGAGGAAATGACGAGATAGCAGCCGCATATGAGGAGCTTAAGAAAACAGCACAGCTCATAAAGGAAAAGGATTCGGAAGTATTCCAGACTAAACTTGATGCTGAGCGCTTTGCTACAGAGCAGCAGATGATGGAATATAAGATGCTCTCGAGCCAGATAAATCCCCATTTCTTATATAATACGCTTGAAGCATTAAGAATGCGTGCCATAGCCGAGAAAGACAGGGATGTTGCTACCGGTATAAAGCTTCTGGGAAAATCATTAAGATATGTCTTGGACAACACAGGTACCGTATCGGTACCGTTGCAGCAGGAACTTGATTATATAGAAAACTATATCAGGATCATAAAATTCAGATTTGCAGAACGTATCAGCTACGAATTAAAAGTAGAAGATGATATAGACACAAAGGCATACAGTATTCTGCCGCTGCTCCTGCAGCCTATTGTTGAAAACTCCGTAAGCCACGGCTTGGAGATGGTAGAAAACGGTAGACTTATTATAACAGTCTCCGAAGGAGCGGAAGAAACCATAAAGGTAGTCATCAAGGATGACGGTATCGGAATGAACCCCGGTACTCTGCGTGGCGTAAGACTTAAAATAGACCGTCTTGACCAGGTACCTGCTCATAACATCGGTCTCTTTAATATCAATAAACGTATCAAGCTCTTCTACGGAGACAGATACGGCATCGAAATTGACAGTGAGGAGAACGTCGGTACATGCGTAACCGTCACGATACCGATGAGACCTATATAAGAAAATTTGCGGGAACATTGCCATATCTTAAATCACAGCGGTCGCCCATGTCTTAAAACGCATCACCGCTCGGTTGGATATGCTATATTGGCTTCCTACATGATCTAACTGCGGACGTTTGCAATCGTGCGTCCGCTTGATACCGGACGCACTTGTGCGTCACTAAAAAAACGGCTTGGTTAGCCGTTTTTTTCCTTGTTATATCATGTATGCTGCCAAAGCATATCCATAACCTCGCTTAAGGTTTTAATCCATGGGCGACCGCTGCAATTTTTAGATTATGGCGATGTTCCCTTACTTTCGGTGATGTTTTTAGGTTTGGTTACGATATGTTTTGTAAGGTAATGTAATTATTTGTTTTAAAGATATCACTCATCTGGCAGAAGCAGGGAGCGCCGGTACTCGGCGGGACTCATGCCGACATATTTTTTGAATTTCTTGTGGAAATAGTCTACGTTGTTGTATCCGATACGTTCGGATATCTCGTAGACTTTTAATTTATTCTGCTTTAAGAGCTCCTTTGAGTGCTCGATACGGATATGGTCTACGTAGGAGTTGAAACTCTCGTTTACCGCCTTGTTGAAAATCTTGCCGAGATATGCACTGTTGTAGCCGAAGAGTGGTGCGATAGTCTCGAGTTTGATATTGTTCTGGTAGTTGTGGTCTATGTAATAGATAACATCGTCAAGGATACTGTCTCGTGAAGAATTACCCGTGGCGTTCATTATCATTTCAAACTGTCCTGAGAAGAAGAGGATGATCTCATATAAGTAGTACTTGGTAGAGATAAGCTCTATGATGGAAGAGTTTGTGGGGAAGGGGATCTTTTCTGCACCGTACAGGTGGGAAATGGTCTCCTTTATCTGAAGATAAAGGTCGGTCATGAAGAGCTTTACCGAGTCGATGGTATCGTTTACCGTATAAAGATACTCTTCAAGAGCGTAAAGTGTTTCTGCAACTCTCTTTCTGTTGTAGGTCTGCAGGTGGTCGGTGAGCAGTTCGGCGTACTTTGTGAGGAGCTTGTTACTCAACTGATTGTCCTTTGCATCGGCCTTGGGCAGTTCATCGTAGCTTAAGGTGTGCTGACCCTGTGCACAGAAGAAACGTCTGTTGATAAGAGACAGTGCCTGGTCATATGACTCGCTGATCGCCTTAACAGAGTTTACCGGTGAACCATAGCAGATAAAAATGGTATCCATAGGGCTGCCTGCCTGGGGCGGAGTGCTGTCATAGTGCTCTAAGAAGTCGTTGAACTGTTTTAAAGATACTGCTCCTTTAAGCAGTATGATGTCGTTCTGGTCAATTCTGGTACATTCAAAGGTCTTGTTGTCTGTATTTGTTATATTTAATAACTCGGCAAAGTCATATGTGAGGGACGAAAGCTTTTTGGAGTAGTTCTCATAGATGACAACCTGATAGGTGTCAAAATTGAGGCCTAGCTCGTCGAGTGCAGGCTGTTCGTACGTTTTTTCTTCGGCTACACCGGTTATGATCTCTCTTAGTATAACGTCCCTGGCTTTATTACGGTAAACATCTATATATGTATCCTTGCTGCGTTCGTCATCCAAAAGCTTTTTAACGTAAGTTACGGCTTCTAACAGATCGTCTTCATCTATGGGCTTTGTGAGGTAGAAATCAACATTGTAACGGATGGCGGTCTGTGCGTATGTAAAGTCGGAGTAGCCGGACAGAATGATACATTTTCCGGTAAAACCTGCCTCACGTGCCGCTTTTATTACTTCGGTACCGTGAAGCTTGGGCATACGGATATCAAGCAGGATCAGGTCCGGATTATATTTTTTGATTATATCCAGAGCTTCCTGCCCGTTTTCTGCCTCATAATCAGTGGAAAAGCCCATAGATTCCCAATCAAGAAGACACTTGATACCTCTTCTTATGGAGCTTTCGTCATCAGCAAACAATACACGGTACATAAAATTTCCTTTCGTATGTCTAAATACCAAACATAAACAAACAACACCAAATATTATTATATCACATTATTACTTTTTTGCAAAAGAAAAAGTTGGCGAGAATTAGAAATTGACTATGATTTGCCCGTTTGGTATACTAATAAGCAGTAACGGATTTGGTTTTGGATCCGGTGGGAGAGGTATTGTATATGAAGCTTTGCGAGTTGTTAAAATATGAGGATATTGTTATACAGGGACACGATAATCCGGATGCGGATGCGATAGCGGGAGCATACGGTTTGTATCTGTTTTTTAAATCCAAAGGCAAAAAGGTCAGAATGATATACGGCGGCAGAAATGTCATACAAAAGAGAAATCTCGTACTTATGGTGAAAAAGCTTGAGATCCCGATAGAATACGTGACTGAACTGAACGAGACCCCGGAGCTGTTAATTACCGAGGACTGCCAGTATGGTGAAAGAAATGTTAAGCATTTTGAGGGAAAAACAGTTGCAGTTATTGACCACCATATGGCAAGACCTGAAAAACTGCCTCCTTTAAGCGAAGTCAGGGACAATTACGGTGCGTGTGCCACTGTGGTCTGGGATATGCTTAAGGATGAAGGATTTAGCGTTACGGATAATGAATCGCTTGCTACAGCTCTTTACTACGGGCTCTTTATGGATACAGGTAAGTTACAGGAGATCAGACACCCAAAGGATAAGGACATGAGAGATGAGCTGGAATTCTGCCTTAACCGGAGTATACTTACACTTCTTGAGAACAGCAATATTTCCCAGGAGGAACTTAAAATAGCCGGCAGAGCCATGTCACACGTGGATTATGAGGATAACGGGAACGGTGGCTTTGCCATAGCTGAAGCAGAAAAATGCGATCCCAATATCCTGGGTGTCATAAGCGATGCTCTGATAGAGGTTGATACCATTGGCAGCTGTGTAGCTTTATGCGCTCTTGATGACGGTGTCAAGATTTCGGTAAGGAGCTGCGAAAGAGAGACACGTGCGGATGAACTTGCGGCATTTATAACCGTAGGTATAGGATCCGGCGGCGGACATATGAGAAAATCGGGCGGATTCATTGTAAATGATCTGCTTGCGGAGGAATATAACAGGCTTTTCGGAGAAAGTCCCGAGGATATGGCAGTGGCAGCCCACGCAGTACTGAAACAGAGGATGTCGGAGTATTTCAAAGATCAGGATTATGTATATTCGGGTTCCGATGATGTGCCGGATCTTTCAAACGAGCCGACTTACAGGAAAAAGTGCATTCCGATAGGATATGTTAAGGCAACGGATATGTATCCGGAAGGAACATATGTGACCGTCAGGATGCTCGAAGGCGATATACCGTTTGTTATCAAGGCGGATACCTATTTTATCATAGGCGTCGAGGGGGATGTATATAAGAATGACGAAGAGTATTTCTTAGCACATAATGATCCTACGGATGATCCGTATATATTTAAGGGAGAATACGCACCTACGGTACATACGGCTATACAGGCAGTAAGCTTTGGAGAAGAGGAAGACGTAAGAAAATCCCTGATGGACTATGCCAAAACCTGTATCCCTAAGGAGGGGTCCTGCGTCTACGCAAAAAAGCTTGACAGACGTACCAAGGTATTTGTTACCTGGAGCGAGAGTTATCTGCTGGGTAAGGTCGGAGACTTTCTGGTGGCAAGAAAGGAAAATCCGAAGGATGTATATATAATCGATAAGGATATCATGCGTGAATCCTATGAGGAAGTGTAAAGGTAACAGGGAAACAACATAAACCAAAGGATGGCTTCGATAACGGATAAGGAAATAATATGGAAGAAACTAGAGAATATTGTGCATTTATAAGCTACAGACACAAAGAGCTTGATAAATATGTGGCAAAAAAAATACATACGATGATCGAAAGATATACTGTACCGGGAGAGCTTAGGAAAACCTGGGGCAGCAAGAAACTCGGAAAGGTTTTCAGGGATGAGGAAGAACTGCCTGTATCGAGTAATCTTACGGACAGTATATGTACTGCACTCGATCACAGCTCGTTCCTTATAGTAGTATGTACTCCGGATACCCCGGAATCCATATGGGTTGAAAGAGAGATAAAATATTTCCTCGAGCATCATGACAGAGCTCATGTAATAGGTGTACTGGCCGAAGGTACGCCTGATACCTCATTCCCGAAACTTCTGACTACAGAATACGATGAGAACGGAAATGTGACAGATATAGTGGAACCTCTTGCTGCCAACCTTACAGGAGTTGACAATAAGTTTAAAAAGAGCAGAATGCATAAAGAGGCTGTACGTCTGTATGCAGCGATCATGGGCTGTCATTTTGATTCGTTATGGCAGCGTGAAAAAAGACATAACATGAAATGTGCCATGGCTCTTATGGCTGTTATCGCCGCAGTTGCCTTATGGTACTGTATTTCCATATATTTTAAAAACCAAAAGATAGAAGAGCAGAATGAACGTATAAGCCAACAGTATGTAAGGATCGAAGAACAGAATAATGAGATCAAAAAACAGTATGATGACATAGTGAACAAGAATGAGCAGATCAACGCCCAGAATCTTGAGATCAATGCCCAGAACCTTGAAATAAAGGCCCAGTATGAGGATATTGAACAAAAAAACAAGGAGCTCAAGCGAAATGAAGCGGACACTCTTATAAGAGAGGGTGAACTGTTACTGGAAAAAGGCGATGTGGAAGGTGCAAAGAATTGCGCGGTCAAAGCCATTTCAACAGATGAAGGCCGTGAGGCTTTTGCTTCTGAAGCGGAATATCTCCTTTCACGCGCACTCGGTGCATGCCATTATGAAAACGCTATGAGGACGGTGGCTATAGCCGAGCATGAGGATAACGTGGAAGAAATGATCCTTTCTGCAGAAGGCAGTATACTCTATACTATGGATGCAAGAGGATATGTACGCAGCTTTTCGACCAAGGACGGAGAGCTTATATGGAAAGGTTTGGGAGGAAGCGGTGTTAGTCATTTTTACACGGCTGACAGGCAAAGACTGTTTGAATTGAAAGACAGCGGGCTGCTCCTATGTATTAACGAAGATTATCTGTGTGCCCTTTCGCTGGCCGACGGAACGAAAGTATGGGCCAGAGAATTATCATACCTTTCATGTTCAGACTTTTTTGTGCTCTCATCCGACATGAAAAAAATTGCGATCATTGACCAGTCTGTCGATATTGTGACAAGGTCATGCAATTTTGTGCTGATCGACAGTGCAAACGGAGAAACCATAAAAGAGATAGCTATGGATGAAATATTCGATGGACATAGTATTACTGCGTCGGGCAGGTATTGCGGCGTATTTTCCGATGATGAAAGTGCTCTGTTCGGAGCGGTTTATTATAATGATAAACTGGTGGAATATGATGGCATGTGCATCTTTAAAGTGGATCTGGAAAATGACGTGGTGAGCGTTGTCAGTGAACGCAAACCCGAGAGTGAGAGTACATACGGTGTTTATCCGTTTGTTATAGGAATGGAATACTATACAGATACGGACTCTTTGGTCATGTTCCACTATAATGTGTGGGAAAAACAGTTTGAGGGAGAAGAGATCACATCTGCGGGAGAAAGCATACATGACTATGTTTACGGCTTTAACATGCCGGTAAAACAATATTCAGGTGTGTACCGGTCAACCTATACCCGTCAGGGTGATATCATAACAGCTTCATGCGGAGAGCTTGCGTTTTCTTACAGTTTAACCGAGCATAAGTTCCTGACTTTAAGAACGGGACTTAATTACAGGATTTATAATTCGGTCTGTTTAAATGAAGAAAACGGTGTATATGCTTACCTTACCGAGGACGGAAACCAGTATATCTACTGGGAAAACGGAGCACGTACCATAGCAACTTTTTCGGATAGAACAGGACTTGCCGGGCTTGTAATATCCGATGGATATCTGAAAAACACTAACGGAGCTTTCGGTACGGAGCTTGATGAAAATGCTGTGGAAGTAGCGGTGGTTTCCAACAATCTGAAGAAGGTATATATTCTTAAACCCGATAAGGATAACAGTTTTAAAGCTGTAGACTGGTATGCTAAAAAACCTGTAACAGAGGTAATATACAGATGCAAACTCACAACTACAAAGGATGATGAACTTGTACTTTGGGAAACGTTAGATGAAAAAAATGTTGCGGTTACCGTATTTGACGCGGTATCGGGCAATGAAGCTCTTCACTATGAGTTTTCATTCGAAATAGAAGGCATATATTCAGCTTCTGTATTGGTAGAGGAAGCTATCCTATGGCCGGACGGGATGCATTTTTCATATGGTTTCAATTACATAAATCCGTATTATTATGATATCGCTGAAAATAAGGTATATAAAGTGTTTGACGGTTATTCACCGAAGGTGACAGAATATAAGGTGCTTGATAACGGGGAAGTACTTATGGCTGCGATATGCAAAACGGAGGATTCCGATATACTTGATCCCGAATATGAGTTAATATACAGGATCGGTAATGGTGATATCCAAAAGGTTTCATGCCCCGAAGGCAAGAGCTTTTTGTTTGGTGAAAGTATCCAGAACAAGTTTAATATCAATATAGGTTCGAACGGAAAGATAGCGGTTTCTCTTAACAGCAAAGACAATAAGACGGCAGATGCTTATCTGTTGGTAAATACCTCCGATAATACTTCAATGGTTTTGGCAAAGAGTATCCCCGATACCTCTGCAAAAACAGCTGTCTTTGGAGAAAACGGCAATGTATTTCTTACTGCTGACGAAGATAGCACATTAAGAATATACGATATTGCTTCAGGAAGCTTGAAAAACAGTATTGGGCTTAATACGGTGCTTTCTGACATAATCAATGTACAGTTTGTCATGGATGATACCGCTGTAGCTTTATGGACAAAGAGCAGAATATTGTATATATATGATGCAACGACCGGAGAAAAGCTTTTTGAGGGGATTTTTGAATGTGAGGACAGTTCGCCGGCTACTATGTTACAGGTAAGCTGTATTCCCGATTATTCAAGAGACAGGATTTTCTTTGTGACTTCAAAAGGTGCTGTGATGCTCATTAGTACTTCTACCTGGAAAAAGCTGGCTGATTTTAAGGGGTTAGATGCTTATGTGCATAAAACAGGTGAAATATACAGGGTTAAAAACCTGGATCTGAACTTTGCTGAGGAGTACGATGAAATAATAAAGGTTAAGGCATATACCTTAAGAGAACTGGAAGAAAGGACAGAATAGTACAATGGAAAACAGCTTTTTTGCAATGATGTCCAGAATGAAATATATAGACAGATGGGCACTTATGAGAAATTCGTATACCGAAAACATAAGTGAACACTCATTGGAAGTAAGTATGCTGACACATGCTCTTTGTGTAATAGGAAATAAGCGCCTGGGTAAAAAGCTTGACGCCGAAAAGGCTGTGCTTGTGGCTCTCTACCATGACGCATCAGAGATAATAACCGGCGATATGCCAACTCCGATAAAGTATCTGAATAAGGATATCAAAGGGGCTTTTAAGGACATAGAAGCACAAGCAAACTTAAGGCTTTTGGACATGCTGCCCGAGGATATGAAGGAAGCGTACAGAGAGATATTTTTCCCGGGTGAAGATATAGGTTATGAGCTTAAGCTGGTAAAGGCAGCAGATAAGCTTTCAGCTCTTATCAAATGCATAGAGGAAGAAAAAATGGGCAATATGGAATTTAAAAGTGCCGGAAAAACCTTGGAAAAATCTGTCCTTGAAATGCAGCTTGAAGAAGCGGATATATTCATAAAAGAATTCCTGCCCGCATATCATCTGACGCTCGATGAATTGAATGAAAAATGAGGTATTTCTGTAAAAATTAATTGACCGCAGCGGAAGTTTTGTGTTATAATTTAAGTTGGAATATGAAAATTGTATTTAAAATTTTTATATAATAAGACGATTTCTGCAGTTCCTGCAGGTACGTGAAAATGAAAGGAGAATCAAGATGGCATACGCTTATTTATACGGTATGATCCTGGCTACCAATTCCTTTTTACTTAAGGACGATCTTATCACTCCCGACGGCTATTCCGAGATCTCGGAAAAGTACAGACTTCCCGGCGGAGATACCGGAAACTGTGCTACCATACTTGCAGGTTTAGGTGTGGATGTCAAGGTTGACGGAAACCATATCGGAAAGAATGTTGCGCCTCTTATCAGAAAGTTCTATGAGGATAAAAGCGTTGATATAAGCTCACTTTGTTTTGACCTTAACTATGATGGCCTCGAGGATTATGTCCTTATAGGTAAAGATCAGAAGGCTACATTCGGTTCGGTAGGCGATTTCCATCAGAACGGGCAGAAGCGCTGGAATATCCCCAAAGAGGGTGATATCGCCGCATGCAAGGTTGCTGCCATCGATCCTTACTTTGAGGATGGTACCGAAGCAGCTGCAGAGCTTTGTAATTTCTACGGCAAGCCTTATGTTACAATAGATTGCAGACATGATGAATATGTATTCAGACATGCGGCAATAACCATCATATCAGGTGAAGGCTTAAAGAAGAAATATCCCGGAAAGACTACAGAGGAAGCGTTCAATCTCCTTATAGAAAACGGTGAAGGCCTTGTTATTATGACAAGCGGCGACAACATCATATACGGAAGACGCGGCGGCGAGATGAATACCAGATTCCCGTTCACGGTTGATGCGGTATGTACTCTTAATGCAGACGATGCATTTAAGGCCGGCTGTGTATACGGACTTATGATGGGTATGGATGATGACGAACTGGTGTGCTTTGCAGCAGCTTGTGCAGCTATTTCCGTTACCAAGTTCCCTGTAGCTCTTCATCCTCCGAAATTGGAAGAAGTTAACGCTCTCGAGAAATAATTCAGACAATTTAAAACACAATATCTAGTTGCTAAAAGAACATATGGTCTACATATTAGACGATATGTTCTTTTTTGTTTGTTTTCTATAAAAAAACTCGAAAAAAATATTGAATTTTTGTAGAAAACAACTTGAAATCATAACAGGGGTGTGATACACTTCTATATGTGGGCAATAACAAGATGTAGATTACAAAATCTTGTGCCCAAATTGTCAGAAAATTAACTATGACCCGGAATTAATTGAAGGGTTTGCCTCTTTTGATGGTGTAATATATATGGGTGAGAGATTAAGAAAACAGGAGAATATGAAGGTGCTGGCGCGTTTATCCCTAGAAAACATACGCAGGGCGTTCTTTACGTCAGCAGTCTGTGCAGGCCTTATTCCTGTTTTATTGGTTATAAATATAATAAGTCTGGGTGACCAGACTGTCGGAGGCGTCCTTACGGGACTGCTTATAGTATGTGAGATTTTGGATGTGATCTTTGCGGGGCTTGCATTCTTTGCAATGAAGAACAGGGATGACGAGCTTAGCCTTAAAGTATACAGGATGTTCTGGATATTCTTTGAGCTGTTTTCGTTTGTGATCATATACGCTAATAAATTGGCAGCAACAGGAAGCACATTCTATTCTGTAATGCTGATAGTACTGATGCTTGTACCGGCACTTGAGCCTATGGAGATGATGTACGGTATAGCTGCCGAAGCGGTATACATCCTGTTCCTGTTCGTAAGATTTGGGACAAATGGCTTTGAAGTATTCAATATACTGATAATGAATGTCCTTTTATACATGATGTCCAGATATCTGTTCAAGCATACAATTGAGCATATCAGACTTAAAGAGCGTGTTAAGGACAGCGACGGCGGAGCGGATATAGACAGGATGACAGGACTGCTCAGCAGGAAAGGTCTGGAGCTTAGAGCGTACAGATCCATAATGTCCGCAGTGCGCAGCAGAAAGCGTTTTTCCGTGATAATGATAGACATTGACGGACTTCAGGCATACAACAATGAATACGGCACCAAGCGTGGCGACAATCTGATATGTGCCATAGGAGAGCTTATCAGATCCGCAGTGGTTAAGAATACCGACATAGTGGCCAGGCTTGACGGCGGAAAATTCCTGGTATGTATGGAAGGCGCTCACGGTAAGGACGACGAGAAGCTTGCTGGTAAGGTAAAGGAATACGTAGACAGGAAGAGAATACCTGGAGCAAAAGACAGAAAGAACAGATTCGTTACGGTAAGTATAGGAGTTGCCACTACTGTTCCGACTGTGGATAATGATTACTACGAACTTTACGATCAGGCTGAAGATGCTATGTTCTCGGCAAAGGATATGGGCGGGGATGCAATAGTATCCGACAGTGAGGTATTTGAGAAAAAGGCAGTGGCCCGTCCTGCGGCAGCTATTTGATATACATCCGGCACTTTAGGATGCTGAAAAACTGACATCGACGGTGAATTGTGTCTAATAAACAGTTAACTATATAAAAAAATATAATTTTGTGCTTGCAATTAAAAAGAAAAAGTAGTATAATCCTATTATAATAAAAAAGCAACCTGAGGTGTGCGTGATCCCGTATTTTTGAACCTACATTCATCATAAGGGATTCCAATATTTTTAGGTTAATGTCAAGCCTCCGTCTGAGTGGAAGACAGCGGTCTAAGTGAGGTCACCCACCTAGCTATAGCTAGGACTCAGAAAGAGGGAAGCGGCACTTTGGGTGTTTATTTAATGCTAATAATGTTATCTATTACGCAAAAAAAGCAATCCTTCAAAGAATGGTTGCTTTTTTTGTTGTAGATTTACTTGGTTTTTTAAACCTTGTCTTATGGTTGTTTTTGCCGTAAGGCAGGGCTTTTTCTTTGCAAAAAAGTTCTTTGTTTTTTCACAAATTTATGTTATAATTACAATGTATGTGGTTTTAATAGAATACAGAAAGGATTGCCTGGTATTACAGGTTTTTAAGAAATATGCCTACATATAAGTATACTATAGTAACAGATTCTGCAACGGACATGCCCAAATGGGTAATAGACAAGTATAACCTGAGAGTTATTCCCACTCCCGTGGTTATCGAAGGAAAGGATTACTTTGACGGAGAGACCGTATTCCCTAATGAGTTTTATGATATCCTTCGTTCCGGCAAGAATGTTACTACATATCATATCAATGAATATATGTTTTATCAGAATTTTGAGCCGTACGCAAAAGCAGGAGAGGAAGTACTTTACTTCTGTTTCTCTACCGGTATAGCAGGTACGTTTAATGCGGCGAACCTTGCAAAGACAGAACTGCTTGAAAAGTATCCTGATTTCAAAATTGATATCATGGATTCAAAGTGTGCAGCTATAGGATTTGGAATGTGCGTATTCTTTGCTCTGTATATGCAGGAAAGAGGAGCTTCAAAAGAGGAAGTTATGGAGGCGGCACGTTTCCACTTTGATCATATGGAACATATCTTCATGGTTGATACTCTTGAATACCTGTATAAGGGCGGCAGGATCAGCAGGACTTCGGCTATAGCCGGCGGTCTCCTTGACATCAAGCCCATAATAGAGGTTACAGATGAAGGAAAGCTTGAAGTATTCCAGAAGGTACGCGGCAGGAAAAAGGCCGTTGCCAAGATGATAGAAGTTATCGGCGAGAGAGGCTATCAGCTTGACCGCCAGATAATCGGTTCCGTTCATGCCGACTGTTCGGAAGACGATGACGCATTTATCGCAGCTTTAAAAGAAAAATACGGTATCAAGAAATGCATCAAGGGTATCCTTGGCTGTGCTATCGGTGCTCACACCGGCCCCGGAATGATGGGTGCTGTATGTCTTGATGCACCTTCACCCGCACAGAAATACATTGATGAGTTATTAGACAATGACGATCCGTCATTTAAGTTCAACTAAGAGGATAATATATGGATGAAAACAGAAACGGTGATAATAACAATAAGTCACCGCAGAACAGAAGGGTGTTACTTGCCTGTCTGGTCGTAACCGGAATTATGGTACTGTTCTTCAGTTATTTCACAAAGAGCATGTCCAAGGATTCCGTGCAGGAGATCAAATATAACGAGTTCCTGTCCATGCTTGCGAATGATAAGATCGGTGAAGTGCTTATCAAGAGCGACAGGATCGTTGTAAAACCCAAGACCACCTCATCAGCTTACGGGCGTGAGGTGATATATTACACCGGTATCATGGATGATCCGGAGCTTGTCAACAGGCTTAATGAGAAAGGCGTAACCTTCTCGGAAGAAGTAGTTGATTCAAGTACAACGATCATAGATATTTTCCTGGCATACATACTCCCGTTCATAATCATTTACGGCCTTATGTTCTTCCTGTTCAGGGGACTTAGCAAAGGCGGCGGGATCATGGGCGTTGGAAAGAGTAACGCTAAAATCTACAATATTGAAAAAGAGACAGGTATTACCTTTAAGGATGTTGCGGGTGAGGACGAAGCAAAGGAGTCCATCAGCGAGCTAGTTGATTTCCTGCATAACCCCGGTAAATACCAGAAGATAGGAGCAAAGCTTCCAAAAGGAGCGCTTTTAGTTGGCCCTCCCGGAACCGGTAAGACTTTGCTGGCTAAGGCAGTAGCAGGTGAGGCACATGTACCGTTCTTTTCCATCACAGGTTCGGATTTTGTGGAGATGTTCGTAGGTGTAGGTGCTTCAAGAGTAAGAGACTTATTTAAGCAGGCCCAGTCACAGGCTCCCTGTATTGTATTTATCGATGAGATCGATGCCATAGGAAAGAGCAGGGATGCTCAGTACGGCGGCGGTAACGATGAGCGTGAGCAGACACTGAACCAGTTGCTTTCCGAGATGGACGGTTTCGATACCTCCAAGGGTGTAGTTATCATCGCAGCTACCAACAGACCCGAAGTACTTGATAAGGCATTGCTCCGTCCCGGACGTTTTGACAGACGAATAATCGTTGATAAGCCCGACCTTAAGGGACGTGTGGAAATACTTAAGGTTCATGCCAAAAATGTACTTTTAGACGATTCGGTCAACCTCGAGGAGATCGGTCTTGCCACATCCGGAGCAGTAGGTTCAGATCTGGCAAATATCATAAACGAAGCTGCCATCATGGCAGTAAAGAAAAACAGGACGCTGGTTACACAGGACGACCTTATGGAATCCGTCGAAGTGGTAATAGCCGGTAAAGAAAAGAAAGACAGGATCCTTTCCGAAAAGGAAAAGAAGATAGTAGCATATCATGAGACAGGTCATGCACTTATCACAGCATTGGAGAAGAATGCAGAGCCTGTACAGAAGATAACTATAGTACCCAGGACCATGGGTTCTCTCGGTTACGTTATGCAGGTGCCTGAGGAAGAAAAGTACCTGATGAGCGAAGAAGAGCTCAAGGCCAGACTCGTTACACTGTTTGGCGGACGTGCTGCCGAAGAGTTGGTATTCGGCTCCATTACAACAGGTGCGTCAAACGATATCGAAAAGGCTACTGATATCGCCAGAGCTATGATCACACAGTACGGTATGTCCAAGAAGTTCGGACTTATCGGTCTGGAAAAGCAGGGCAATCAGTATCTTGACGGACGTTCGGTACTTAACTGCGGCGATCAGACTGCGGCAGAGATAGACCATGAAGTTATGGAACTCTTAAAGGAGTGCTACGACAAGGCTAAAGAGCTTCTGTCCGGTAACCGTGATATCATGGACAGGATCGCAGAGTACTTAAGCGAGAAAGAGACCATCACCGGCAAACAGTTCATGGAAATCTACAACGAAGTACTTGAGGCACGTAACGGTGGAGAAACCAAAACCGCCGACGAAAATACTAATGCCGAAGAAGATGTTCCCGAGACAGTAGAAAACGCTGAGCAGGACTGATGAATATCGGGTGTTTATTACACCGCTATGTTTAAACAAAAACTTCAGGTAAAAAGATGAGAGTAGAAGAGTTTAAGATGGAACGGCAGGATCTTCTTAAAGCGGGAGACCCTGTCGAGATCGTCGAAAAAAATACAGTTGCATTTTATTATTACACAATTGTCCCGGCACTTGCCATGTCGGGCAATTTCTCTTTTGGAAACAGAATTAAGTCCACGCAGGGTATCGTAAAGGGGATACGCCGTAATGAGAAGGGATACTTTGTGGATGTCGAATTTGATGAGTGATAAGATTTCTGATTGGATAAGTCACATATACAGAGTATGGGGAAAAATATGTTTGATATAAAAGAAGATCTAAAGAAACTTCCCGACAGCCCCGGCGTGTACATTATGCACGATAAGGCGGATAACATAATATATGTCGGAAAAGCGATCAACTTAAAAAGACGTGTGTCCTCATATTTCCAGACGAGGCCGCGCAGCCCCAAAATAGAAAAGATGATCTCGCTGATAGACCATTTTGAATACATCATGGTTGAGAGCGAGATGGAAGCGTTTGTCTTAGAGTGTAATCTTATAAAGGAGAACCGTCCCAAGTATAATACTATGCTTATGGACGATAAGACTTATCCTTTTGTTAAGATTACACTTTTTGAAAAATATCCCAAAATACATCTTACCAGGCATCATGAAAAGGACGGTGCAAAGTACTACGGACCGTATACAAACGTGACAGCACTGAAGGAAATATTAAAAATGTTCCGTAAGCTGTACGGATACAGGACCTGCAATAAAAAGTTGGACGGACAGTGTGTGGAAAGGCCGTGTCTGTATCATCAGGTGGGTGAATGCATGGGGCCTTGCTCCGGAAATGTAGCACCTGAAGAGTACAAAAAAGGTATAGATGAGATAGTAAGGTTTTTCGAGGGGGACAGTTCATCCGTAAAAAAGAGTCTTAAGGCAAAGATGTTGGAATGCTCGGAGAACATGGAGTTTGAGAAGGCTGCCGGCTTCAGGGATATGCTGCAGAATGTTGAAGAACTTTCGCAGACGCAGAGAGTAACAGCAGGCTTTGAAATGAACCGCGATGTGATCGGTATAGCACTAAAGGATTATAAGGCTGTGGTACAGGTGTTCTTTGTGCGTTCAGGAAAGATGGTGGGCAGAGAGCATTATCTTTTAGAAGCCGAAAGTGATGATAAAAAGGAAGTACTTACCGAGTTTGTAAAGCAGTTTTACGGCGGTACGGCTCTGATCCCTAAGGAGATACTTCTGTCTGAGGATCTGGAAGAGAAAGAGCTTGTAGCAGGATGGCTCTCGGAGAATGCCGGACGTAAGGTAATACTTACTACACCGCAAAAAGGTAAAAAGGAAAAGCTTGTAGAGCTTGCCGTAAGCAATGCGGAAAACCTGCTGGCTAAAGATGCCGAAAAACTACTTAGGGAAGCCGAAAGAACCACGGGTGCCATAGAAGAACTGGGTGAACTGCTCGGTATCGAGGCACCTGTCAGAATAGAATC
>JAFZJK010000065.1 GCA_017553965.1 Lachnospiraceae bacterium
ATTGTTACGTGCTTTGACACTGCCGATCCTTGCGGCATTTGCTATCAGTAATACATTGTACCCGTGTTTTATCAGGTACTTAGCGAATCCATACATGATACCGCGGTAGTTTATGTTTAACTTCCTGCATTTTTTATCTACCACACTGCTTAATGACAGTCCAACTACATTCCCGTTATAAAAAGGATCTTCCGATATGTGCTCTTCAACCTTTTCAGCAGCCTTCATGCTGTCCTTCATAGAAAAAGCTCCGTCAGCACATATCACTGCCTTTTTGTCCACTCCTATCGATCGGAGATTTTCCATCGTAATATCACCGCGGGCACATATAAGCTCCATCCTCGGGAGTATGATCTTTGCATATATACGGTTAAAAAAGCTCTCAAAGCTTCCCATAGCCTGCGAATACTTTACTACAGGTACTCCTATCAATTTTGGCACAGCCATCGTGATAAACGCATAGGTATTCATCACGAATCCTCTATTATCCGAAAAAGATATCCCTGCTTCATCGATCACAAGGTCTGTATCTCTGTAGGCCGCTATTATTTTGTTTTTGTCTAAGAGCGTCTTTATCACCGGCAGCCATCCCAGTCCTTTATAAAGCACTGCCAGCGGGAATGCCAAAAATACAAGCTTTTCCGGAGTGGCGGGTACCACTTCCACAAAATCAAACGGTACCTGCTCCCTGTCAGCATTCGGATACACCGACATGAGCTTTACATTCAGCCTGCTGCCATATTTTTCGTACAGCTGCGACAGCGAACTCTGCAGCATGGCGGCAGCCCCTTTGTTTCCGCTGTAACTGGCCGCCGTGATGGCAATATTTATATCACTTTTTTTCGATACTCTTTTCATGTGAATCTTTAAGCTCCGCGAGATCTTTCTTTATACTCTCCAGTTCATAATCCGTATTTCTTGCATGATACTGGACATCTTCAAGTATTTTCCTGTTGGCTGCGATAATATCGGCCTGCAGGCCTATCAGATACGAAATCACGCCCGTCAGCATGAATATTGCCACCAAGATCAGTGACTGGATATGGCCCGAGCCCTGACCCATGCACAGATATACAATAAATCTTATGCCCAATGCTGTACCCAGTAAACAGAACACAGTACCTATCACACCGAAAAACTTCAGCGGTTTATACATCAGGAACGACCTAAGTATCGTCACTGCGGATTTTTTAATATAACCTGTCATGCTGTGAAACAGCCTGGATTCCCTAAGTTCGGGATTGGTCCTTACCGGTACGGAAACCATGGGCACCCTGTTATGTCCGGCCTGGATGATGGTCTCAAGCGTATAGGTGTATTGATTGATAACATTAAGCCTAAGGGCCGCTTCTCTGCTGTATGCCCTGAATCCGCTGGGTGCATCCGGTATATCGGTGCCGGATGCTATACGCACAGTCTTGCTGCCGATGCGCTGCAGTTTTTTCTTTAAGGGCGAAAAATGCTCGGTACTGTCAATAGGTCTTTCTCCGATGACTATCTCTGCTTTCTTCGCAAGTATCGGTTCTATCAGTTTGGCGATATCAGCCCCACAATACTGATTGTCAGCGTCCGTATTGACTATGATATCTGCTCCGTTTCGAAGTGCAGCATCCATTCCTGCCATAAAGCCTTTTGCAAGACCTCTGTTTTTCGGGAAATGAACCACATAATTCACGCCCCACTCCTTTGCCACCTTAACGGTATCATCGGTGCTGCCGTCATTTATTATGAGATATTCAATTTCGTCTATACCCTCTATAGCCTTCGGCAGCTCGTTGAGCGCAACGGTAAGCGTTTCCGCCTCATTATAACAGGGGATCTGAATTATCAACTTCATATTCCGCACCTTTTAGCTTTCAATCTTATCTTTTAACATCAGGTTCCAAATACGGCATTATCTGTGACTCAAGCTCAGGATACTTGGCTTTCTTAAGCTTTCCCTCATACTTGGTCATACCATAACCTTTTTCCTCCAGCTGTTTAGCCAGCTTACTTCCTTTTACGTATACTATGTCTCTTGTAGCATTCTCATAGTTAAAATCATCAAAGATATAGTAATCATCATTATAATATTCCTTTAAGAAATGTCCTTTTTGTACTATCACGAAGCAGTTATCCGCTTTTTTTGTTTTAGTACAATATGAACCTATCCTGTATTGCTTTAACTGGAACTGATAGTGCTTTATGTCCTTTGCACTATAATCCCAAAACACCGGATATTCGCTAAATTCGGAAGGCAAGTTAAGCATATATCCGGCCGGTTCGCTCGTCCAGCTGTATAATGCCTCGTCTCTGGACAATCGGATGTTGTTGAAGCTGACCAATATCAATGTCACATACATCGCTGCCAATGCGGTTCCGGCAAGCAGGATAAGCTTTCCTGCACTCTTTTTATCCGCCTTTACTTCCGAAAGCACCGCCAGTAGTATATATAGTCCGAATCCAAGTAATCCGGCTTTTAACAGTGACTGAGACATATCCGGGAATATGGCGTTGGTAGAGCCCCCGCTCACCTTTAAGAACATCGACAGTCCTATTATATACCTGGAATTTCCCTGAACGCCTTCGATGTACTCTACACATTCAAACATGAACAGCGCTATTATCCCGGCAAAAGCCGCGCCCGATATGATAAGTACTGCTCTCTTCGCCTTCTGCCCGATATTGGTACTTCCTCTGTATAACAGATAAAGCCCGTACAATACCAACGGTCCGAAAGCAGCCGCCATATATCTTTCATATATCAGTCTGTCGGAACGTACTACCGCTTCCACATTAAGATATTTGTATACCGGAGGGAAAAAGAAAAGTATTCCCATTGCAAATACTCCGAGCATACTTAAAACACTGTATATCGAGAGTATCCTTTCGGAAGGACGGACAGATTCGGTTTCTTTCTCAATCTCAACCGTCTTCTTTTTAAATATCTTTATCCAAAACTCTTTAATGCCAAATATTATCCCGCCTAACACTCCGACTCCCAGAAGTCCCGAAGTGGCAGTCATACCGGTAAACAGCCATCCGATAATGAGTCTACCCAGTGTCTTTAAGCCGGGTAACGTGAATATTTTCTTTAATTCCGAAAACTCAAAGCTTTCAGCACTTGCATGTGCAGTCCCATAGGCTCCGTATACTCCGTCATAGAACAGACCTGAAAGCCATTTATCAACTACCAGCAGTATAGCGGCAGTTACCAAAAACGCCGGAATGTTGATCACACACTTTTTGTTTAACACTCCCGCCAAAACAATAGTAAGGATCAAAGCGATGATTATGACCACCCCTCTGGTGTGGACCATATATGAATACATACTGACAGCTGCCAGCAGGATACTGAGCACTGTTTTTTTCCTGCCGCTGTTTGTGCCCGAAAGCTCCATAACTAAGTATAATACAACCCAGGGCAGTACAATCAGCATGGAATCCGCTTTTGCATAAAGCTGGAATATAAAACAGCAGGGTATCGCTCCGACTATTATGGCAAATAAGACCGCTACCAATCTTTTCATCTGTAAATGTTTCTTCTGTATTGTATAAGCGATAACGGGAACGAATGCGTACAGAAATACGTTGATCGACAAAAGCACTTTATAGAGAATATACGGATCGTCTATAGCTTTAAGAAAGGGTGCATAAAGAAGGGAGATCCCATATTTGTAATAAAATCCCCCCATGGTATAAGTGGTTTCCGACCAGTCGTAGCCTGCCGCGTAAGCCGAATTGGCCAGTATCCCTACCTCATCAAGTACAGGCGGGATATTTAATTTTAGAGCAGTTATCAGACCCGTTCCGAAACACGCTGTAAAGAGAAAAAAACAGATTAAACGATCTCTTTTTTCCACAGATAACCTTCTTTCTGTAAGCCTACTTTATATCCCATTTATACTAACACGCAGTATAAAAAATTGCAATATCATATTGCTTTTTTTAACTTTGCGTGTTAGTATGTAGGTCATAAAATGTCAAATGTGAGGTTCCATATGAAGATAATGTACCACAGTACCAGAAACGAGAAACTGACAGCTACCGCTTCCGAGGCCATACTTAACGGTATAGCTCCCGACGGAGGCCTTTACGTACCCGATCAGATCCCGAAGCTTAAAGTCAGCTTTGAAGCTCTTGCTAAAATGGATTATGCGCATGTGGCTTACGAGGTTATGAAGCTGTTCTTTACAGACTTTACCGAAGATGAGCTTATGGCTTGTATAAAGGGCGCTTATAACACAGAGAAATTCGATGATGAAGATATCACCAAGCTTGTTGAAGCCGACGGAGCTTACTACTTAGAGCTTTTCCACGGCAGGACGATAGCTTTTAAGGATATGGCGCTTTCCATTCTCCCTTATCTTATGACAACATCTGCCAAGAAATGCGGAGCTAAGGAAGAGATCGTTATCCTTACCGCCACCTCAGGCGATACAGGAAAAGCTGCTCTTGCTGGTTTCGCTGATGTACCCGGTACCAGCATCGTGGTATTCTATCCCAAACATGGTGTAAGCCGTGTTCAGGAAAAGCAGATGGTGACCCAGAAGGGTAAGAACGTTAACGTCATCGGCATAGAGGGCAACTTTGATGACGCACAGTCAGCAGTAAAGGCAATATTCACCGACAAGAAGCTGGCTGAAAGAATGAAAGCAAAGGGATACCGCTTCTCTTCCGCCAACTCCATCAACATCGGCCGTCTGATCCCTCAGGTTGCTTACTATGTATATGCTTTCAGCAGACTCTATCCTAAGCAGATAAACTTCGTAGTACCCACAGGTAATTTCGGAAATATCCTGGCTGCTTACTACGCATATAAGATGGGCGTACCTGTAAACAAACTTATATGTGCTTCCAACAAAAACAAAGTACTTACCGATTTCTTCGAGACCGGCGTATATGATAAAAACCGTGAGATTTATCTTACATCCTCACCCAGTATGGACATACTCATCTCGAGTAATCTCGAAAGACTTATATATGAGATAGCCGGTGACAAAACAGCTGATTTCATGAAAGACCTCAAAGAAAAAGGCAAGTATAAGCTCTCAAAGGAAATGAAGGAAAAGCTTGAGA
>JAFZJK010000066.1 GCA_017553965.1 Lachnospiraceae bacterium
CATTATTCATTTCTCCTTCTTTTGTATTCAGGTTTCCCTGTTATATAAAATATAACCTAAATTACCATATTTTTCAACAAAAAAATGAGACACCGCAGTTCTTGGGCGCCTTTCCTTGCCATCAAAAAAGCCGCACCCATAAGGATGCGGCATATTATTACATATTATCAGGTTATTTTATAACCCATCGTATTGTAAAGTTATACTATTACTGCGGTTCCATTGATCTTCGATCCGTCACCTAAGCTTTTTACCAGTGTCTGATAAAAACGTGAAGGAATGGTTGCATTGTCAAGTCTTATCTCGGTGCCGTCCATCTCTCTGAAAAATCCCGAAAGATCGTTGATCTTATCATAATCCATTATTTCGGAATTCGTAAAGTCAACATAACAGCCGTCCCCGACCTTGGACATGATACTTAAAAATGCAGCTCCGCTAATCTGTGAATTAACCAAGTGGAAGCTGGTATCATCACTTATGCTCCCAAAGCCTCCGGCAATCTCCATACCATTTGGCATAGTACCCAGGATACAATTGTTTGCGTCTATAGTACAGTCGTCTCCAACCTTTGACAATATCCTATAAAGTGCACTGGCGTCCACTATAGAGTTGTCCAAAGAAAAAGTAAAATCATCTACTATTTCCGTATCAATCTCATTTCCGGGTACGAAATCCGGACTGCTCTGAACTATGCAATTTGCAAGATCCAATTTCCCATCTTCTTCGTTAAGATTATCTAAGATATTAGTGAGCTCTTCCGGACTTACGATATGGCCATTCTCTCCGTTTCCGGCTTCTTTTTTACCGGGTGCCTTTGAAAAATCGGGACCTTTTCCGAAATCGGGATGTTTGAAGGTCTTATCTATACCCTCTAAAGCATCCTTTACTGCCTTACTTACTATGGCACCAATATTTCCCATAGCTTTCTCAGCTTCTTTGAAATCCTTAGGTCCCCCATTCCATGTGAAATGCGGTCCTTTGTTTCCAAAATCGCGTCTGAAATCGCGCTCAAAATCACGCTTGAAATCACGACCGAAGTCACGCTTAAATCCGTTCTTGAAACCATGCCAGCCCCTATCCGGATCGTAATCCTCCAAAGCTTTATATTCCTCAAAATTCTTTACCGGGAATACCTTGTAAGGACGCTGGAACGCTGTAAATACAAAACGGATCTTATCGGCATCACCTGTATTGAACGGGATACGGTAAAACCTGATGCTCGAACCGTTCCACACCTTTTCCATGGTGGGCTTGTAGTCCCTGTTAAGCAGGCTGTACTGATATCTGTTATCCCAATCCTTATCAGGATCAGCTTCGTGTATCGGCATGATTATGAAATTACACTTGACGCTGTCTGAACCGAATACATCGATATCTCCTGTCATGGCGAAAAGGAATTCATAATCCTCATCCTTTTCAACCGGCATTTCGTAGGAGATCTGTGTCCAGTTGGACCCATGGTCACCTATTTCATATACCTCGACATTGTTTCCGAGTGCATCTGTTACAAACATTCTGGTTGCTACATTATTGCCTTTACAGGTCGGATCTATCTGGAATCCTCTTGCTTCAAAACCTATAACCTTACTCATATTTAATTCCTCCGTATTATGTATATTGTTAGCTACGGTCGGAACATGAGTATCCGGCATTCTAATGCAAAATTCGCTGACGGGCTCAGCCCGACCTTTTCTGATAAGCCCCTTTGCCCTCTTGGGGTAGGTTTCGCCTATCACATTGCCTGATTCGTCAATGATCGTTACGTTTTTTTCCATGGGTGTCTCCCCCTTTATTTAGTTTTCTATTTGTTTTTTGGACTCGAGTTTTTTATAATGGGTGTCTTCCCCGTCCGATTATAAACATAACATATATATTTATTATAGTCAATCAAAAATCCCAAGAGGTAAATATTTGCACCTCACAGGTAGGGTCTGATCCATTTAGTCCTTTAGCGCATTAGAGGGGTCTGACCCCTTCGCGGCAGATAAATATCCCGGCTTCCTTTGATATATGAAAGCCCTGCCCTACTTGCATATGTACAAAATTCCTAAATTCCTTATAATTATCAACTATGTACTGGTTCTGATTACCATGACAGGACAGGATGTAATCTATCAGATCATTTTCATCCGTTACATATAGGCTATCCTCGTACTCTCTCCATTCCACATTGGAAAAGCTTTTCTCAAGCAGCCCTTTTCCGTTGGTCTTACCGAATATCTCATACAAGTCCTTTGCGGCCAACACTATCCGGTCGTCATAACGCTTCATCAGCTCACTTATCTCTTTCATATGCTTTGGCCCATAAGTACTGCATATGAAAACACCGTCCGGCTTCAACACTCTTTTTATCTCGCTTATCGCCTTCGGGATATCCGATGCATAAAAGAGCACATGGTTTGCTATTACCATATCGACAGAAGAATCGTCCTTAGGTATTTCTTCCATATTAATAAGACTAAATGAAAATCTCACATCTTCCGCGTCAAAACGTTCTTTCGTCTCCTCCAGCACACCCTCGGAATTATCTGAAAGTATGACCTTTAACTTCTTAGGAAGCAACTCCATATTCTGGAGCCAGAAATCTCCGTTACCGCATCCGAGCTCGAGCACTGTCTTCCCCGAACATATCCCGC
>JAFZJK010000067.1 GCA_017553965.1 Lachnospiraceae bacterium
AGAGGATGATGAAAAAGAGTCCGAAACCTCCGATGAATATAAAGGCTTAGCGGGCAAGTTTAAAAAGATAAAAGATAAATTCGGTAAGATCAAAGAAAAGATATTATCGATCAAGGATAAGATAAAAGCCTTAAACAAAAAGAAGGATTATCTTATACAGATGAAGGACAACGAAAGAGTAAGGCGCGGAGTAGGATATGCCAAGGATAAGTTCTTACTTATATTAAAGAGGATACTTCCTAAAAAGTGCACCGGATACGTTGCCTTCGGAATGGATGACCCCGCATCCACAGGAAAAATACTCGGAACAGCCAGTGCATTTTTCCCGATATGGGGAGATCATTTCACTGTAGTGCCCGACTTTGAGAACAAACGTCTCGAGGTTGATGCGGACGTAAGGGGAAGGATCATGTTGGCATTGCTTGTTATACCTGCCTTAAAGGTATGGTTTAATAAGGATATAAAGTACATCCGCAGGAAAGTGGATAAATTCAAAAAAATGTAAAACAATCAGTAACTTAAAAATATTTTAACAAGGAGAGTACAAAATGGGACAGAACAATTTTGCAGACACAGTCACATCATTATTCAAGGGTATGGATTCCTTTATCTCTACCAAAACGGTTGTAGGTGACGCGGTAAGATTTGACGACGGCACCATCATCCTTCCTCTTGTGGATGTGAGCTTCGGCGTTGGTGCAGGCGCATTTGTTAAGGATGAAAAGAAGAACAGTGCCGGCGGCGGTATGGGCGGTAAGATATCACCCAATTCCGTACTTGTTATCAAGAACGGCGAGTGCAAGCTTGTAAGCGTTAAGAGCACTGATGTGGTATCCAAGGTTATCGATATGGTACCCAGCGTTATAGATAAGTTTAAGAAATCGCCTAAGGATAAGGCCGAGGAGAAGGAAATGGTCGCTAAGGGCGAGGAATTCCTTAAGGAACAGGAGAAATAAAAGAAAATGAAAAGAATAAAAAGATGGATAGCTGTACTTATAGCGTCCGTTATGGTACTATGCTCTGTTACCGGCTGCGACCTGCTTGCTGACGAAGACGGTGATCTGGGTATTCTTGGTGACCTTGTAAACGGGTTTGTAGACGGAAGCTCAGATACGGATGTCATTGGTTCGGGAGACGGACAGAGTGATATCGTAAGCTCACTGTTTGATGCATTTTTTGGCGGAAGTTCATCTGATTACGGATGGGGAGAGTCGTCGTACAGCGGCGGGTTTGATAACCTTTTAGAAGAAGCACCGACTTCTTCGAGCTTCAGCTATGCTGACGTGGACAGCATCCCTCAGGGTACCGGCGCAGGCAAAGCTACCGTTATGGTATATATCATCGGTTCCAACCTTGAGTCGGAAAACGGCTGTGCTACCATGGATATCCAGGAGATGTGCAAGGCTGAGATAGGTGAAAACATTAACCTGGTAATAGAAGCGGGCGGTGCCAAGAAGTGGCAGAATAACATTATGACTTCAGGCAGTGTCGGAAGATACAGAGTAGTCGGAAGCGGTATACAGAAGTTAGAGGACCGCGGAAGAAAGAGCATGGTAGAGCCCAGCGAGGTATCTGATTTCATCAAATGGTCCGTAGCAAACTACCCTGCAGACAGATATTGCTTCATATTCTGGGATCACGGCGGAGGAACACTGGCAGGCTTCGGTATGGATGAGCTTGCTACAGGCGACCTTTCGCTTGACGAAATATCACAGGTATTTAAGAACAGTGGTATAAAGTTTGACTTTATCGGCTTTGATGCGTGCCTTATGGGTACCGTAGAGACCGCATATTCACTTACATCAAGCGCTGATTATCTGATAGCTGCTGAGGAAGAGGAGCCCGGTTACGGCTGGTCATATACAGGCTGGCTTAAGGCTCTTAACAAGAATACCGGCCTCGAGACCGAAAAGCTTGGAACCATCATAGTAGATGACTTCGTGGCTTCCAACGGCAGACAGAATGTAACATTGAGCGTTATCGATCTTAAGAAGATAGATAATGTATATGCAAAGCTTTGCGAACTCTGTGCAAACGGAAATAAGGAAATTGCCGCCGGCAACTATTCAAGTATCGCAAAAGCAAGAAAGAATACCAAGTCATACGGCGGCGGTCAGTTCGAACAGATCGACATCATTGACTTCTGTAACAAGTGCGGTCTTGCCGGTGCTGATGCAGTGGCAAGTGCTGTAAAGGATGCAGTAGTATATCATAAGACAAACATCAGCAACACCAACGGTCTTGCTATGTACTTCCCTTATGATTATCCGAGCTATTACAAGTCCATGAAAGCCATGATGAAGAGCTTTGGTATGGATAACGGAAAGGCTACCGGTTTCTTCGGCAACTTCCTTTCAGCAAGATCGGGCGGCAGCGCTTCCGGAGCATCCTCATCACCTTTCGGTTCATTCTTCAGAAGCATGGACTATACTGGTGAAGAGTGGTACAGTGCAGATGCTGCAGCTACAGTCAATCCCGCAGGCTTTGACCTTAATGGTAAGGGTCTCCTTTCTATCTCCGATGTAAACGGAGGAAAGGTATTAAAGCTTTCAAAAGAGCAGTGGGAAGACATAGCTTATGTTGATATAGGCGTATTTCTTGATGACGGCGAGGGTTATTTTGATCTGGGCCGTGACAATGCATACGGAAAAGACGGAAACGGAAATG
>JAFZJK010000007.1 GCA_017553965.1 Lachnospiraceae bacterium
AATCGGCATGGTATGCGGAGTTGCTGGAATTGGCAGACAGGCATGACTAAGGATCATGTATCGCACAGATGTGAGGGTTCAAGTCCCTTACTCCGCATTAAAAATCATCATTGACCGTCTTTGATTGAGACGGTCTTTTTTTACATCGATAACAACGAATCATTTACATATTAACAATGAATTGATAATTGATTTTTGGAAAAATAAAAAATATACTTATGACTGTAAGCTTACAAAACGTGGAGAACAAAAGAGAGTTATTATATAACACTGATAGGAGCGTGGCAGTATGAACATAACAATTGGAGAAAATATTAAGAAAATAAGGAATCAAAAAGGCGTAACACAAGAAAAACTGGCAGACAGTATAGGAGTAACCCCACAGGCGATAAGCCGATGGGAATCAGGAGCAGGTTATCCGGCGATAGAGTATCTTCCTGATATAGCCGGTTTTTTTGGGATCAGCGTGGATGAGCTTCTTGGAATTAAGCTTTCTGAACGCGAGTCAAAGCGCGAAGAAATCTATTCGATGATCGATCACATAGAGGAATGTGGCTATAATCCTTCTGCCATAGATGTGTTGAGGGAAAGCCATGCAGAATTTCCGAGTGACATGAATATCAGGCTTTCATTGGCAAAGGCACTGTGTTCTGAAATGTGGGAAGAAAACCCTGACAGGGCACATATGCGAGAAGCAGAAAAGATTCTTCGAGATCTAATCAGACAGTCAGATGATAACGACTTTCGGTTTTCGTGTGTTCAAGAACTCGCAGTTTTATACAAGAATGCATGGAAAGACGAGCAAGGTTATGATGAGGCCGTGAAAATGCTTCCGAGCATCTGGTCTTGTAGGGAAGTCTTTATTGGGAATAGTTGCAATGGGACCGACCTGAAGAAAGATGAAATCCGAGAAAGCGTTTTAGCGTTAACGCGATGTACCGTGGGTTGTCTGAGGGACTATGTAGCTTATCAGCTGCCAAACGAGAAAGAAAACTGGGATTCAAAAATCGAATACTTAAGGTGGATGGTAGATTTTTGTGAGAAAGTATCGGAAATGACAGGCGGGAATGAGATCTCAGGGATTAATAATAGCATGGCTGTACTGTGGAGATATATGGCTACATACTATGTGGCAATGAATAAAAAAGAAGAGACGCTTATGAGTCTTGAGAAGATGCTACAGTTAGTTGAAAAAGAGGCAGAGAATCAGTACGGTAAGTTGCCACATAACCCTGCATGGTATTTTTTGCCATATCTGGATCATGAAAGATACGATCCGGTGCGGAATGAAAAACGCTTTGAGGCAGTAAAAAAGAAATTGGCATCCTTGGCAAAGTAACGGATATTGTTTGAATGATTGGCAGGACTAAGAGAAATCTTGTGCTGCCAATTCCGAGTTTTAGTTGTGGTTTACGATCAAGCCGGAATTGACCGGAGTTTCCTTTTTTGATATACTTTAGAAAGCAGATTTTTAAATTATAATAGAATAATCGTATCGAAAAGACGAGGATCTCATATGCTTATAAAGACAATTACAAAACAACAAGCCGGACAGTTTATCCTGGCAAAACAGGGGCTGATCGGATCACACCGCTTTGCCGGAAAGGACGGAGCATACAGTTATGTTCGTCAGGCAGGGTGTATACAGTACGATCCTGTAGACGTGTGCGGTAAAAATGCCGAACTGACACTGCAGTCCAGAGTCAAAGGCTTTAAAAAGCAGATGCTGCAGGAGCTCCTGTATAAAGACAGACTGCTGATAGATTATCCCGATAAAGAGCTTTCCATATGGCCGACAGAGGACTGGCCGTATTTTTCGTCATACAGGGATCGCAGCGTTGAGCTTGGGAAAACATTTAAAGGGCTGTATAAACTTGAAGATAGGGCCATAGCTTATATCAGCGAACATGGTCCCGTCAGCAGTGATGATCTCCCTATCGAAGGCGAGATATTCTGGCATTCTTCAATGCACTGGAGCGGTAACTGGCATAAACCCTCACTCGCAGCCAGATCAATCCTGGAACAGCTGTATACCGACGGTACGCTGGTTATCCACCATAAAAAGGGAAGCCGAAAGTATTATGACCTGGCACAAAATCATCTGCCGGCATCAGTTCTAAATACTGAGAACCCATGTAAGGACGAAGATAGCTTTAAAGGCTGGCGGGTTCTTAGGCGTATAGGAGCAGTCGGACTTCTTTGGGATAAAAACAGCACAGCATTTCTGGGTATTGATATCAATGCAGAAAAAAGAAAGGCAATCCTGGCTCGGCTTTTAGAAGAAGAAAAGATCCGTCCTGTGATAGTGGAAGGTTTAAAGCCGCTGTTTTACTACCGTTCGGAAGATGCCGGACTGATGCAACAGATAATAGAAGGCAGTGCAGATCTTAAACCGCGTATGGCATTTATGGCACCGCTTGATCCACTTTTATGGGACAAATCACTTATCAAGGCGTTATGGGATTTCCAGTACTCGTGGGAGATATACACACCTGCGGTAAAACGTAAGTACGGGTATTATACGCTTCCTATTATATATGGAGACAGGTTCATCGGCCGTATCGAGGCTGTGCCGGATCGAAAGGGAGGTATTTTACGGGTAAAAGGGCTCTGGTGGGAGCCGGGTATCCGCAAAACCAAAAAGCTTGATGCCGCACTTATGCGTACGCTAAAGAATTTTGCATCCTTTAATGACTGTAAAAGTGTAGAAATGTGATTTAATGACATTTCATCCCCGATTTTGTATAATTCAGAGAGAAAGGATTGTTATATTATAAAAAAATGATATGCTCTTATCATGGAGGTGAGCATGGACGGATTGTTGGAAAATAAAACATTCTACCTTGTGCTTTGCGGAATACTGGTTGTGATCCTGATCGCCTGTATCATAGCTTTGGTAAGGATATATAACAGGCTGATGAAAAGGAACGAAACCCTCCGGGAAAGTATTGAAAACCTAAGCCGCTTTAATGACAAACTCAGAATGGACAGACATGATTATCTGAACCATCTGCAGGTGGTATATGGCCTGATGGAGCTTGAGGAATATGATGAAATGAACGCATACCTCAAGAAGGTTTATAAGGAACTGTTAAAGACCGGAAAAGCCATAAAAACATCAAAACCCGCATTAAACGCTCTTCTGGCAGCTAAAACCGCCGAAGCGGATACGAAGGGGACCGAGTTTGTTATAGAGGTTAAGTCGGATCTTAAGTCCCTCGCTATTGAGGACTGGGAGCTGTGCAAAGTATTATCCAATCTTATCGATAATGCGATGAAAGCTTTGGATGATTCAGAAAAGGCGGAAAAGAAGCTTAGGGTTAATATTACGGAAACCCGCGATGAATACATATTTGAGGTGGAAAACAACGGTCCCATGATCCCCGAAGAACTGAGAGGCACTATTTTTAAAAAGGGTTTTTCAACCAAGAAAGAGGAAGGTCACGGAATGGGTCTTGTGATAGTAACTGAGATCCTTGCCGCAAACAACGGCAGTATCGGACTTGAATCGGACGAAGGGAAAACAGTTTTTACGGTTGAGTTTAAAAAAGGAGCATAGCCATGGAAGCAATTCAGATTTTGGGTATTATCGTTCTGATCATCGGAGTAGTCCTGATCGGCCTGGAGTTTTATATGCCGGGCTTCGGCTTCCCCGGGATATGCGGAACGATCTGTTCGCTGGCAGGTATATTCCTGACCGGCAAGGACATGTCACAGCGGTTGATGGTCGGTATTATCACGATCGTCGTGATCGTCGTGATGTTAGTGATCAGTATCATTGCATTTAACTCCAAAAAGGTTAAGTCGCCTATTAAACTGGAGACAGACCTGCAGGGTAAAAATCTTTTCTTAGAAGAAAAAGATATGGAATATCTTATAGGAAAGAAAGGGACTGCGATAAGCGACCTCAAGCCCTCGGGAAAAGGTGAGTTTGACGGAGTTAAACTGGATATCATATCCTCCGGACTCTATATCAAAAACGGAGCGTCACTTGTGATATCACAGATAAAAAACAATAAGATCATTGTTGAGGAGGACAAGTAAATGGAAGGACCTTTAATTATCGCCGGATTGGTTGTAGTATTTTTGGTAGTATTCTTTTCGATCATCCCTGTGGGGATGTGGATATCCGCAGTAGCGAGCGGAGTTAAGATCAGCGTATTCTCACTGATAGGTATGAAGCTTCGTCGTGTAAAGCCCGCCAAGATCTTAGGACCCATGATCAAGGCCACAAAAGCAGGTATCGTGGTTAAGGCAAATGAACTTGAAGCACACCTGCTTGCAGGCGGTAATGTTGATAACGTAGTAAACGCACTTATAGCAGCAGAAAGAGCAGGCATTGATCTTTCATTTGAGCAGGCATCCGCTATAGACCTTGCAGGTCGTGATGTATTCGAAGCAGTAAAGATGAGCGTAACTCCCAAGGTTATCGAGACTCCCCAGATATCTGCAGTGGCTAAGGACGGTATCGAGCTCTTGGTTAAGGCACGTGTTACAGTAAGGACCAACATCAACCAGCTGATCGGTGGTGCCGGTGAGGCAACAGTACTTGCCAGAGTCGGCGAGGGTATCGTAACAACCGTAGGTTCGGCATTAACACACAGCTCCGTACTTGAGAATCCCGATGACATTTCCAAGGTTGTACTTGAAAAAGGTCTTGATTCCGGTACAGCATATGAGATCATTTCCATAGATATAGCTGATATCGATATCGGCAGAAACATCGGTGCTAACCTGCAGAGCTTACAGGCAGAAGCAAACACCAAGATAGCACAGGCCAAGGCTGAGGAAAGAAGAGCTATGGCGGTAGCCCTTGAACAGGAAATGAAGGCAGAGGTTGTTAAGGCAGAGGCTGAGGTACCCAGAGCTATGGCTCAGGCACTTATGTCCGGCAACTTAGGCGCACTTGATTATTATAAGCTCCAGAACGTACAAGCAGACACCAAGATGAAGAAGGATATCGGAAACGGTGTAGTGGAGTTTGTAGAAACCAAAAAGATCTGACATAATACGGGGTGAAGCATGATAACAGTTATGGTAGTTGAAGATGAAGAACAGATCGGGATCATACTTAAAAAGATGATCGAACGGACTGAGGACTGCAAGGTGGTATCGGTATGTCTGAATTTCGCATCGGCTATCAGCGACTTTATCAGGCTCCGCCCCGATGTTGTATTTATGGACATGGACTTAAACGGCGAAAGCGGGCTTGATTGTGCAAAAGCCATTTCGGAAGTGGACCCTAAAGTGAAGATAGTATTTGCTACCGCACACAGCGAATATATGGCCGATGCCTTTGAAATCTACGCATTCGACTATCTGGTAAAGCCGTTTGATCTTGAACGTATAGGCAGGACGTTAGACAGGATAAAGAGTCTGTCGGTAAAGAAAGAGACCGAAGAAAAAACAGATCCCACATATGAGAAGCTTATCATAAGAGGAAAAGAAGAGATCAACCTGGTGGATATAAAAGACATCATCATGATCGAAAGAGTGGACGGAATGTCCAGGATCGTAACGAAAGATGAGGTCTATCTTACGTCACAGGCACTTTCATCTCTGGAGGAAAAGCTTGATCCCGAGCAGTTCATCAGATGCCACAAGTCCTATATTATAAGGATAGGAGCCATAAAAAAACTTGAAGTGTATGGCAGATGGACATATACGGTAACCTTAAAGGATACCGAGGATACAGCACTTATGACCTCGGCCAAGTACGATGAGATAAAGCAGAAGTTTGAGGGAAGTACAAAAGATATATAAGTAAACATAATACCGGACTTAACTATAAATGGGTTTTGTCCGGTTTTTTTAATTGCAGAAAAAGGTTTTTTATGGTATAGTGATTATGGAGATGAGAAGGTTTTGCAGCGTTTGCTGTATGGTGTTTTTTGGAAAATGAACGGAGGTTGGGGTCTATGAATAAAATATTGACTATAAGCAGGCAGTATTCAAGCGGCGGCCGTGAGATAGGACAAAAGCTGGCGGAACTCTGGGGTATCCCGTTTTATGACAATGAGCTCATAACCCGTGCGGCACAGGAAAGCGGATATGCCGTGGAAGCATTCCAGAGTGCGGAGAGCCGTGCCACCAGCTCATTACTTTACTCCATAGCCAGAGGCATGGTAACATCCGGAAGCATACACAGTACATTTAACAACCTTACACTTGATGACCGTCTCTATATGGCCCAGGCCGATATAATAAGGAAGCTGGCCGAAGAAGGTCCCTGTGTCATAGTAGGCAGGTGTGCTGACTATATACTCGGGAAACGTAAGGACGTAGTAAATATATTTGTCATGGCGGATATGGAGTTCAGAAAAGAACGTGCCATGCGTATAGACGGTATGCCTGAGGCAAAGATCGAGGAAAATATCCTAAAGATGGATAAGAGAAGAAATAACTATTATAACTTCCATACCGGTGAAAAATGGGGCAGAGCCGAAAACTATTCCCTCTGTATAAACAGCAGCCGTGTTGGTATCGATAATGCCGTGCAGGTAATCAAGACATATTGTGAGGCATATAAATAAAAAAGCCTTCCCCTCAGAGGGGAAGGTGGTGCGAAGCACCGGATGAGGTGTAAATCGTAGCTCCTGTTATATACAGGAGCTTTTTTTTATATTACTCTCTTGTTTTTCCACTTGTCACTCTTAAATCTCCATATATTTATAGCGGCCTTTATGCACCAGTCAAGTACCATGGCGAGCGTGATACCGATCACACCCATACCCAGCCACTTTGCTAACGCAAATGAGAGAATGGTACGGCATATGACTGTGGCGAATATGGAGTTCCACATGGTGAATTTTACATCTCCCGCAGCTCTTAAACCTCCCGAGAGCGGTCCTGAAAACGGCTGTACTATCCCTGAAAAGATATTATGTATTATGACGATGATGAGCAGTAAGTCTTTTGTCTCATCCGTCAGATCGTAAAGCGGAAGTATCAGCGGAGTTATGGCCGTGATCAGGATATTCCATATGATAGCCAGCAGCAGGGACAGTCTTGTCAGTTTCTTTATATACCATTCCGCGGCTTCCGTATCCCAGGCACCTATACACTGACCGACTACCGTGATAAATACAGTGGCCATGGCTATGTTTATACATGCGGAAAGTGACCATATGGTCTGACCTGTGGTATTGGCAGCTATTTGGGATGTACCGAATGTTGCTACCAGCATGCCGAGTACTACCTTGGCAGCCTGAAACAGAGTGGTCTCTATGGAGTTCGGTATGGCTACTCCGAGTATTCTCTTCGACATAGTCCACTTTAGTTTAAACACCAGCTTCGGTATGATACATACTTCATTGTCTTTTTTAAGACACAGGTAGGTCATTATCAGGGCGGCGACATACCAGGAGATGGTGGTAGGCCATGCCACGCCTGCCGCACCTGCCTTTAATACGAAAATACCTATGGCATTACCTGCTACGTTTATCAGGTTGGCCGTAAGTGATACCCACATGGTGACTTTGGTATGTCCCATGGCACGGTATACGGCGGCTCCGGCATTGTACAGGGCATTTGCCGGGAAGGATATAGCTACTATCTGCATATAGGTTATGCAGGCATCCATAGTTTCCGGTTCGGTCTTGGGATACATGACTTTAAGAAGTCCGGATCCGAACAGAAGCATTAGCGCCATACAGGTAAGCGACATAAAACCGCCCAGATGAAAAACTTGGGATGCTGCGAGGTCTGCGTTTTCTTTCTTCTTATTCCCCAAGTATTGTGATACAACTATGGCTCCTCCGGCGGAGATAGATGTAAACAGATATATGAAAACGGTATAGATCATGGTGTCCAGACCTACTCCGGCCACTACTTCTTCACCTGCATAGCTGACCATCATAGTATCTGCAAGTCCTACGACCAGCTGTAACAGCTGTTCTATAAGAAGCGGTACTATTATAGCTTTCAGTGCTTGGTTGGAGAAGCGCTGG
>JAFZJK010000068.1 GCA_017553965.1 Lachnospiraceae bacterium
ATCCACAAGCTCCTTCATCTCGGGGCCGACACTTAAGGTAAGTACTATCTGCTTATCCGCAGGTACCATTGAATGCTCTTCGGGATACTGGGCAGCTACAAGATCCTTAGCAACTGTATCATTAAACTCTTCGTTAAATACAATCTGGAAATTCGGAGACTTGATAAGCAAGGTTTCCTCCGCATCCTCACGGGTAAGACCTATTACTCTGGGCACCTCAACAAGTACCGAACCGATCGGCGTGGGTGAAGGTGTAGGTGTACTTTCCTCAGGAACAAATATCGAAGGTCCTGCTTCCGGTGTAGTGGTAGCGGGTGTACCTGTATTTTCGGTATTATTGTTAAATATACCGGAAAGGAATCCCGAACCGCCGTTGTCACCGTCCTTAACAAACAAGTTCCATGCCAGATAGAAAATAAGTACCAGTAAAGCTATGGCTGCAAGGACACTGACCACTGTAAGGACCTTCTCAAGTCCGGAATCCATGGTGTCAAGCTCCTCGGTCTCACGCTTAACCTTTTTCTTGGTCTTTCTATCGGAATAAGTAATATGTGTAGCGGGTGTCTTAGCCGCACTCTTTATTGTGTTAAGCTCTTCCTCGGTAATGCTTCTGGTAGGTGAATTGGGCACAATGGCATTTGAAGAAATGCTTACATAATCTCCTTCCGGATTGATCACGGAGCGCTTTAAATCAACTATAAGCTCTGCAGCTGTCTGATATCTGCGCTCAGGCTTCTTCTGCATACACTTCTGGATGATCTTATCAACACTTAAAGGTACCTCAGGGTTAAGCTCCCTTACGGGTATCGCTTCGCTTTGGATATGAAGGAGTGCTACGGATACGGAATTGTCGCCCGCAAAAGGCACCTGTCCGCTGAGCATCTCATATAAGGTTACACCGAGTGAATAGATATCGCTTCGCTCGTCGCTGTAACCGCCCCTTGCCTGCTCGGGTGAAAGATAATGTACCGAACCTATGGCGTTCTGCGATATGGTATTCGATGTAGCAGCTTTAGCTATACCGAAATCGGCAACCTTAACCTTTCCTTCCCTGGATATGATGATATTCTGGGGCTTAATATCCCTGTGTATGATATGATGTGTATGAGCGGCTTCCATACCCATAGCTATCTGGATGGCTATACCTACCGCTTCCTTAACATCAAGTGTTTTCCTCTTCTCGATAAAACGCTTTAAGGTGATACCCTCAACCAGCTCCATTACTATGTAATAGAGACCATCGTCCTCACCTACATCATATACGCTGACAATATTCGGATGTGAAAGACCTGCTACAGACTGTGCTTCGGCTCTGAACTTCTGTACAAAGCTTGCGTCTGTGGAATATTCGGGTTTCAGAATCTTAATAGCGACATAACGGTTAAGCCTGTGACAGAGTGCTTTGTATACATCTGCCATTCCGCCGGAACCGACCTTGTCGATTATCTCATATCTGTCGCTGATATACATTCCTGCTTTTATCATTTTCTTTCCTCACAAATAAACTCTTTTTAGTCCTCTATTTTAACCAGTACGACGGTTATATTGTCCCTTCCGCCGTTACGGTTTGCTCTTTCGATAAGAACCTCGGAGGCTTTATTCAGATCATCGCGATTCTCATTGATTATATCATAAATTTCAGAATCCGCAATCATATTTGATAAACCGTCCGAACAAAGAAGTATTATGTCGTCTTTTTTAACCGGTACACGGAACATGTCCGGTATGACTACTCCGATAGCACTGATGGCACGGGTTACTACGTTTTTCTTGGGATGGAATCTTGCTTCCTCCTTTTTTATATCCCCGTTTTTAACCATCTCCATAACCAGGGAATGATCCTCGGTTATCTGTGTTATCTCGGAATTGATCAGATAAAGCCTGCTGTCTCCGATATTAAGGACATCCATTTCATTGTTTTCGGAAACCGTAGCTACCACAAACGTGGTACCCATGCCTTCGAGCTCGGGATCCTCCGCAGCCTTAACTATCAGCTGCTCATTTGTCTCCCTTATGGCATTTTCCAAGAAGCTTAGCTTACTTATCACTCCGCTTCCCGCATTACGTACAAGCTCTACAAACTTTTCTACGCAAAAACGCGATGCGTAATCTCCCGCATTATGACCGCCCATTCCGTCAGCCACAATAAACAGGTTCGGAAGTAATCCGGTCTCGTTTGTATTGGCATAGCAGTAGTCCTGGTTCATCTGTCTCATGATACCGACGTCTGTTTTCGCAACTGCCTGCAACCGAATCACCCCTCTTTCCTTATAGTTATTTACCGGTGTCCGCCTGTCCGTTCATATAGCTTCTTCTCAGCTGACCGCATGCGGCATCGATATTTTTACCCATTCCTCTTCTAATAGTAACATTTATTCTGTTTTTTTCAAGCAATTTTTTAAATTCGGCGGTTTTCTCGGTCCCGCTCCGTACAAAATCCCGCTCTTTTACGGGATTTACCGGTATAAGATTGATGTGGCAGTTCCTGCCTTTTACCAGCTCCGCAAGCTCTTTTGCACATTCCGCCGAATCATTTACCCCCGATATCAGGCTGTATTCAAAAGTAACACGCCTTCCGGTCTTTTCAAAGAAATAGTCGCATGCCGAAAGTATATCGTTTATCTTATACTTATTTGCCGACGGCATTATGGTCTTTCTTAAAGTATCGTTTGGAGCATGCAGCGAAATGGCCAGGGTCAGTGCATACTCTTTATCTGCCAGCTCACGGATTTTGTCCACTATACCGCAGGTGGATACCGTAATGTTCCTGCCGCTTATATTTAATCCGTCCTTATCGGTTATCATTTCGTAAAAACGGATGAAATTATCAAAATTATCAAAGGGCTCTCCGGTGCCCATGACTACAATATTGGATATCCGGACATTTTCCGACTTCTGCATCTCATAGATCTGCTCAAGCATCTCTCCCGCGGTTAAGTCCCTTACCTTACCGCCTATGCCCGATGCGCAGAAGACACAGCCCATCTTACAGCCTACCTGTGACGAGATACATGCCGAATACCCATGTTCATAACGCATCAGTACGCTTTCTATCACGTTGTCGTCTATCGTCTTAAACAAAAACTTGCAGGTGCCGTCCTCTTCGTCCTTTAGCATCTTCAGCTTTTCAACGGAATAGAGGTCATATTTTCCGGCCAGAACATTTCGGAAGGATAAAGGCACGTTTGTCATCTCATCAAACCCCGAAACATTCTTTTTATGCAGCCAGTCATAAACCTGTGTGGCCCTGAAGGCTTTTTCACCCGCCTCTATGGTTTCTGCTTTAAGCTCCGAAATATTCAGAGACCGCAGATCCGGTTTTGTATCCATATTTACTCCTAATCAACACCGGCTTTTTATTTGCCGTTTTCCAGACACGATATGAAAAATCCGTCGCTGTCATAACGTCCCGGCCTTATAACTATATAGCAGTCATCTGCATTTTCAGGTTCTATACCTTTAGGAAGCTTATCCTTAACAGGTATACCCTTGAGTCCTAGCTCGTTGGTTAAAAACCGGTAGTTATCGGTATTCTCACACTTTGTAAGAGTGCAGGTACTGTACATAAGTATGCCGCAAGGTTTAAGGTACTTTACGGCGTTCTTTAGTATCTCCTTTTGCAGTGCTGCCAGCTCTTCGCATTTTTCGGGTGAAGCGTTATATTTTATATCAGGCTTCTTTCCTATTATACCAAGACCCGAACAGGGCAGATCGCAGATCACGATATCAAATGCACTCTCAAAGCTTTCATTATATACTGTGGCATCATTTACCCTTACATCCACATTTTTAAAGCCGCATCTGCCGGCCGCTTCGCGTATAAGCGAACATTTGGCTTCCGTAAGATCACAGGATGTAACGCTATAGCCCATATCAGCCATATGCATGCTTTTTCCGCCCGGAGCCGCACAGAGGTCAAGTACCTTGGCGGGCGAGGATGTGTTGCTCTTTTCACCTGCTTTTGCCTTATAGCAGGCATCGGCTAAGTAGCCGAGCAGTACGGAGCTAAAGTCCTGTACCACAAACTGCCCTTCCTTAAAGCCTTTTAGCTCTGCTGCGGAGCCTGCCCCGGAAACAGAGAAGCAGTAATCTATATAACCGTTATCCTGTACGCTTCCCTTATCCTGCTGACCGCTCTCCATTAGGCTCTTTTTAACCAGTGCCGCATCGGATACCGACGTATTGCATCTAAACCCGATCGCATTATCCGATAAAAAGTATTTAAACGCTTCTTCGCTTTCTTTAGCGGAAAAGCTCTCATCAAAAAGTTTAACTATCCATTCCGGCATGGAATATTTATAGGAAGAAACTCCGTTTTCTATACCGCTTATTATTTTATCCTTTTCGCGGCATACGGACCTAAGCACTCCGTTTACAAAACCGTTAAGTCCCCTGAACCCACGCTTACCGGTAAGCTTTACCGATTCATCGCATGCTGCAAAATCCGTGACCGAGTCCATAAAAAGTATCTGGCAGACACCCATACGGAGTATATTGCGGATGACCGGCTTCATCTTTTTTACCTTAACACTCGAGTAAGAGTTTAAGATCGTATCAAGTGTCAGTGCTCTTTCGACACATGCTCTGGTAAGCCTGGAAATAAACCTTTTGTCCTGCTCTTCCGATTGTCTGTCCAATGACTGGGACAGTACGATATGCAGGGGCTTCTTTTCCTCCAGTATATTTATCAGGTTGTCAAGCACTGTATTCCTTGCACTCAAAGCTATTCCTTCCTTATGTAAAACACCTTGTATGAATACAAGGCATCAGCTTGTAAAAGTACCGTCGGCGATCACTGTTCCTCTTATAAAATCGCCTGCCGACATACGTTTTTTACCTTCTATCTGAAGCTCGAGGATCTCTAACGGCCTATCCGCCGTACCGATAAATATGGCGTTGTCGGATATCCTTATCTGGCCGGCTGCCGCCTCCACATTCTCGTAATCCTCTGCTATGCAGGCTTTCCATATCTTAAGCATCTTTCCGTTGACAAAGGTATATGCTCCGGGCCACGGGATAAGACCTCTTATCAGTCTTTCAAGCTCCTCTGCACTGTGCTCAAAGCTCAGATGCCCCATGGATTTCTTAAGCATACTTACGTAAGTTGCCTCGTCATTGTTCTGGGGTATGCTTACCGCAGTTCCCTCCTCAATGCTCTTTAAGGCCTCTATAAGAGTGGGACCTGCCATCTCTGTAAGCCTGTCAAAGAGTGAACCGGCTGTCTCATCGGGTGCAAGTGTGATCTTTTTCTGAAGTATCATATCACCCGTATCGATACCGGCATCCATATGCATGATGGTAATACCGGTCTCTTTTTCACCGTTGATCACCGCCCACTGTATGGGTGAAGCTCCCCTGTATTTAGGAAGGAGCGATGCATGTACATTTATGCAGCCGTACTTCGGAAGAGAAAGGATGTTGTTCTTAAGTATCTGTCCGAATGCAACCACCACGATAACATCGGGAGCTATATCCCTTAATATCTGTACAAAGGACTCGTCCGATGCTTTTACCGGCTGAAACACAGTTAAGCCCGCTTCAAGCGCTCTTTGTTTTACCGGCGAATAAACTATGCCGTTACCGCGCTGATTGGGCTTGTCAGGCTGTGTCACAACACCTGCTATATCATATCCCGCCAAAATAAGCGAATCAAGTACTCCCGCAGCTATGTCGGGAGTACCCATAAAAACTATTTTCATTAACCATACCCTCTTTTAAAGTATCAGTCGGAAGATGTTCTTATATCTCCCTCAACCTTAGAAGTATACAATATTCCGTCAAGATGGTCAACCTCATGTTGAATGGCACGGGCGAGTAACTCATCTCCCTCTAACTCGAAAAGCTCCATATTCTTATTAAATGCCTTAACCTTTACATGGTTGGCACGTGTTACGGTACCGCTTTTTCCGGGTACGCTTAAGCAGCCTTCCTCACCTGTCTGAGTGCCTTCCTTATCGATGATCTCGGGATTGATAAGCACAATAGGGTCGTCACCGTCCTCCGAAACGTCGATAACCACCACTCTTTTCAGTACACCTACCTGTACTGCTGCCAGACCCACGCCGTTTGCATGGTACATGGTCTCCAGCATGTCTTCGATAAGTATCTTTGTCTTATCGTTCATTTCAAGTATGGGCTTTGAGATCTTTGCAAGGATCGGGTCCCCTTCAGTCCTGATGTTTCTTAATGCCATGTCTTCCTCCTTAACAACCGTGATGTCTTCTATAACGGATTAAAATCAAATTGTATCGATACTTCTTTATTCTGAGGGTCCGTCCCCTCGCCTAGTGCATTTTTTATGTCTACCAGTCCGCCGTAATCATCGGATTTAAGATATATGGCATATCTGAAAATGTCATTCAGCTTAAATACCTTTTCCTGTGACGGTCCGAATATCTTTACGGCCTGTTCTTTCTTATCTATATATGCTTTTATAAACTTATATACCCGCTCCGCTTCCTTAGCCAGGGGCTCCTCTTCCTTTCCGAGTATGCTTACTTTCAGCATATTCCAGGACGGAGGGTAATTCATAAGGCGCCTAAACTCTATCTCCTCGGAGTAGAAACGCTTGTAATCATGCGCAGCTGCTGCCGTAACCGCATAATGCTCGGGATTATAAGTCTGTATGACCACATCCCCCTTAGCGCTTCCTCTGCCGGCACGCCCCGCTGCCTGTGAAAGCAGCTCAAAGGTTTTCTCGGCACTCCTGAAGTCCTCCGAGTACAGGGACATATCTGCAAGCAATATCCCTACCAGCGTAACCTTGTGGAAATCGTGCCCCTTTACTATCATCTGCGTACCCACCAGGATATCAGCCTCATGGTCCGAAAACTTGGAAAGTATCTCATCATAGCTTTCCTTCTGTTTCGTGGTATCATGGTCCATCCTTAGCACTCTGGCTGACGGGAACTCTGCCTTTAAAAGCTCCTCAACCTTCTGTGTACCGGTACCGAATGCCATGATGTACGGTGAACCGCAGTCCGGACAGCATTTTACCATATCCCGCTCAAAACCGCAATAATGACATACGAGCTTACCGTTATTATGGTATGTAAGTGACACATCGCAGTGCGGACATTTTATAACATGGCCGCAGCTTCTGCAGTTTACAAAGCCCAAGTGACCTCTCCTGTTTATAAAAAGCATGGTCTGCTCGTGCTTTTCCAAGCGGTCCACGATAAGCTCCTTAAGCTTTCTTGAAAAGATCGATCTGTTCTTAGCCTTAAGCTCTTCTCTTAAATCCGTAACATATACCGTCGGAAGCTCCGCTTCGCCGGCACGCTTGTCAAGCTCAAACAGCCTGATCCTTCCGGCACATGCGGCGCTGTAGCTCTCGAGCGAAGGTGTGGCTGAGCCTAAGATGACCGAAGCACCCTCTGTCTCTGCACGCCTGAAGGCTACGTCCCTGGTATTGTATCTGGGCGAAAGCTCACTTTTATATGAGCCCTCGTGCTCCTCATCGATTATGATCAGCCCTAGGTTGTCAAAAGGTGTAAACACCGCCGAACGAGGTCCTATCACTATCTTAGTGTCCCCATTTTTGGCTCTTAAGTACTGGTCGTATCTTTCTCCGGCCGACATACGGGAGTTAAGCACCGATATACTGTCGCCGAAGCGTTTGTAAAACCTCTTAACCGTCTGATAAGTAAGGGCTATCTCCGGGATCAGCATGATCACACTCTTGCCCTGCCTTATCACTTCATCTATAACCGCAAGATATACCTCGGTCTTACCGCTGCCGGTAATGCCGTGTATAAGATATTTGTCGTTTTTTCCTTCTTTGATATCCTTTATGATCGAGCCGGCTATCCTTTTCTGGTCGTCGTTAAGCTCAACCTTTCCGGTATCCGCTTTTGCACCTTCTATGGCCGCTCCGCTGTAATTACGATATACTACGGAGCTTTCTATCTTTATGAGTCCGTCACGTTCAAGAGCACTTATGGTAGAATTAAGGATATTCAGCTTATCCGTTACCAGCGAATGCTTTAGTCCGTTATCATATTCGAGTATCAGCTCGTTTAAAAGCCTTACTTTTGCGGCATAATGCCTTTTTTCCGCCTTTGCTGCCGCTTCGATAAGCTCCTCTTTTGAAACCGCAGCAAGGATTGTCTTATCGACCTTATTCTTAACGACTTTTTTTACCGGGATGACGCACTTTAACGCATCATTGGCTGTGGACCCGAAATGATCCTTCATCCAGAATGCAAGGGATATCATCTTATCATCTATGCTTATGTTTTTCGGGCAGATCGAATCGATATCCTTGATCTTTTCCTCTTCTATCTTGGGAGTATCCGAAAGCCCGACAATATAGCCTTTTATTTTTCGATCGCCTTTTCCGAAGGGAATGACGACTCTGTCACCCGCGCATACCGTACCAAGCATATGCTCCGGGATCCTGTATTGATATGTCCGGTCGAGGTTTTCGACAGAAATATCTATTATAATATCAGCGTACATTTGTCACTCTCTTCCTGTATCATCCAAATGCTATTAAATCAGCTCTTTTAGCCTTCCCCTTGAATGGACAGATCGCGCCACGGGGAAGCTTTCATCTAATGACATTGGCGTGGTACCGTCCGGTTCTTCAGATCATATTATGTTTCCGTTCAGTGAAGTAACAATATCGGCTACGATCTCTCTTTCGTCCATGTGGTAGCGCACGCCTTCTATCTCCTGATAATCCTCGTTGCCCTTTCCGGCAAGCAAGATACAGTCGCCCTTCTGTGCTTTTTCTATCACGTATCTTATGGCATCACGCCTGTCGGGTATGGTGATATACTTTCCGGGTCCCTTACCGACACCTATCAGGATATCGGCTATGATATCCTCGGGCTTTTCGTATCTGGGGTTATCGGATGTAACTACGGTAAGGTCAGCCATCTTTGACGATATCTCACCCATCTCGTATCTTCTGTCCTTAGAACGGTTTCCTCCGCAGCCAAACAGGCATACGAGCCTTGCAGGCTTATACTCTCTTAAGGTATTAAGCACGTTTTCCAGTGCTACCGCATTATGCGCATAATCTATTAAAAGTGTAAAGTTATCGGATATCTTTACAGGCTCCAGACGTCCTCTTACATGTACCTTCTTTAAGGCATTTGCTATAACCGAGGTATCAAGTGTAAAATGAGAAGCTACCGCTATGGCGCAGAGTGCGTTCATAACATTGAACTTACCGGGGATCACGAGCTCGGCATTTCCGCAGATCTTTCCCTTGTAATCAAAGCCTATACCCATTACTCCGTCTTTATTGAGCAGTGTCAGGTTACCGCATCCGAGATACGCCGATACACCGTCATAGTCGTTACCGTTCATACCGAAGCCTTCCTTTACTCCGGTACAGTTTTTAAGCATATCTTTATAATGCTCGTCATCTGTATTTACTATAGCAGTCATGCATCTTTCAAAAAGCAGTGACTTGCAATACATATATTCTTCAAAATCCTTATGCTCGGCTCCGCCGATATGGTCCTTTGAAAGGTTGGTGAAAATAGCATAATCAAATACTATACCGTATACTCTGGACTGTTTGAGACCCTGGGATGAAACCTCCATGATAAGAGTGTCGCAGCCCGCATCTACCATCATCTTAAAGTATTCCTGTATGCAGTAGGACTCGGGTGTTGTATTGTGTGTCTCATACACCTTGTCGCCTATCACGGTACCGATGGTACCAATAATACCGCAATGTCTTCCGGCTTCCTCGAGTATACTCTTTATCATGTAGCAGGTGGTGGATTTACCCTTGGTACCGGTAAGTCCTATGGTAGTGAGCTTTTCCGAGGGGTAGTCAAACCATGCGGCAGAAAGAAGTGCCAAAGCCTTACGTGTATCCTTAACCTTTACAACTACGGCATCTCCGTCCAAAACCACATCGTCCTCTGCGAATACCACGGATGCACCATTTTTAACCGCCTCTGCTGCAAAGCTGTGTCCGTCAAAAGTAGCTCCTTTTATGCAGACAAATGCAGAACCCTGCTCTATTTTGGTCCTGGTATCATATACTATGGAAGAAACCTCAGTATCAAGTTTTGAGCCGTCAACGGCACCGGAAATAAGGTCCCCGAATCTTTCCGTAAGAAATCTTAAAGTCTTCATAAAGCACACCCCCATATGCATAAAAACCTAAAAAAGGGGCTACTACACTTATGCAGCAGCCCTATATTTTATCAGAGTCTTCTGTATAACTCTTCATACTGCTTTGCCGAATTATTCCAGGAAAAGTCAGCTGCCATACCTCTGTCGATAAGCTTGTTCCATTCACGCTTCTTGCCATAATATACTGATTTTGCGTATCTGATGGTTGCAAGCATCTCGTGCGCATTGTAATTGCAAAAACTGAAGCCGTCACCGGAGTTTTCGTACTCGTTGTAAGGGATAACGGTGTCCTTAAGTCCGCCGGTCTCTCTTACGATAGGAACAGTACCGTATCTAAGGCTCATCAGCTGGCTGAGTCCGCACGGCTCAAACAGCGAAGGCATAAGATATGCATCACTTGCGGCATATATCCTGTGAGAACGCTCGTTGGAGTAGAAAATGTTGGCAGATACTCTGTCGGGATATTTCCATGCGAAGTGCCTGAACAGGTTCTCATACTTGGGATCGCCCGTACCGAGTACTACAAACTGGGTATCCTCCGCACATATCTCCTCTATAACACAGTCAACAAGGTCAAGACCCTTCTGGTCGGTAAGTCTTGAACAGATACCGATCATGAATTTGTCTTCATTTACCTCTAAACCAAGCTCCTCCTGAAGAGCTGTCTTATTCTTAACCTTTTCCTTACGGAAGTTCATGGCGTTGAAGTTATTTACTATGAAAGGATCGGTCTCGGGGTTATACTCGTCATAATCGAGGCCGTTTACTATACCGGCAAGGCAGTTTGAACGTGCACGCATAAGCCCGTCCAGACCTTCGCCGTAGAACGGCATCTTGATCTCTTCCGCATAGGTGGTACTAACCGTAGTAACGTAATCGGCATATACTATACCGCCCTTTAAGTAGTTGGAATCGCCCTTGTACTCAAGCTTGTCGGGAGTAAAGTAGTAATCCGAAAGACCTGTGATCTCCTTGATGACCTTTTTATCCCATACACCCTGGAACTTTAAGTTATGTATGGTCATGATGGTCTTGATGCCCCAGTAGAACTCATTGCTCTGGAACGAATCATGAAGGAATACCGGGATAAGTCCTGTCTGCCAGTCATGGCAGTGGATGATCTCGGGTCTGAAGCCTATAACGGGCAATGCGGATAATACCGCACGGCAGAAGAATGCGAACTTCTCGATATCCTCATATATATTTCCGTAAGGTGCGAAGCCCTGGAAATAAAACTCGTTATCTATAAAATAATATTTGATCCCTTCGTACTCGGCCTCAAATATCCCGACATACTGTCTTCTCCAGTTAAGGTCCATATAAAAATGGGTAACATATGTCATGGACTTTTTAAGCTCTTCCTTGATGCAGGTATACTTAGGCATGATAACACGTACATCAAACTCATCCTTGTTAAGGTATTTGGGCAGGGATCCGATTACATCGGCCAGACCTCCGGTCTTGATAAAGGGTACTCCCTCCGATGCTGCAAATAAAATGTTCTTCATACCTTTTCCTCCTTGATCTTTTAACGGCGTATCGACTGTTTTCTCTCATCTGCAAGCTTCTTCATTTCAGCAGCCGACTCATATACCTTGTCGGTCAGTTCCGCTCCTCCGATGAGCCTTGCAAGTTCATTTGTTATCTCTTTGTCGCCGAGTCTGCGGATTCCCGTCCTGGTCCTGCCGTCCTCGACCTGTTTTATTATCTCATAATGGCTGTCCGCCATTGATGCTATCTGTGCTAAATGGGTAATACATATTACCTGGTGTCCAGTAGCTATCTTCGAAAGCTTTTCGGAAACCTTCTGTGCGGTCCTGCCGCTGATACCGGCGTCTATCTCGTCAAAGATGAGTGTACCCACTCCTTCTTTTCCCGCCATGACCGACTTGATGCCGAGCATGATACGTGAAAGTTCACCGCCGGAAGCAACATCCTGCAATGGTCTTACGCTCTCGCCGGGGTTCATGGACATCATAAACACACATTCATCCATACCGTTTGCCGAGTAGCTTTCCTTAGGTGATATCTCTATCTTAAACTCAGTCTGGTTAAAGTTAAGCTCTCCCAAAGCATCCTTTATCATGCTGCCGAGCTTTTCAGCGGATGCTTTACGAAGCTTTGTTAGCTCCTTACAGCTTTTAACCAGTACCTTTTCCGCTTCCTCATAGTCAGCCTTAAGCTTTTTGGAATAGCCTTCGTAGTCCGAAAGGCGGTCTAGCTCATCCACGGCTTTATCATAATAGTCGTTTATCTGTTTAACGGTAGCTCCGTACTTTGACTTAAGCTTCATGATAAGGTCAAGCCTTTCCTCAACCTCATCAAGTTCACGGCTGTCATCGGGGAGTGTATCCATGTAATCATTTATATCCCTTACCGCATCACTCAGTACTCCGTCTATATCAGACAGTGCATCGGTCATTTCGGCAAGTCTGTCATCATACTCAGATATACGGGACAGTGCTCTTATAGCTTCGGTCAGACAGTCCGATGCTCTCCCGTCACCGTCCAAAGCGTTATGTGCTTCAGCCAGCCCTTCTGAGATAAGCCTTGCGTTGGCGAGCAGCCTGTGCCTGTCCTTCAGCTCCTCTTCCTCGCCCTCTTTTATCTGAGCATTTTTTATCTCGTTTATCTCATACTCAAGGAGGTCGGCACGGCGTTTTCTGGCCTGTTCATCATCATTAAGCCCTTCCGACTCTTTTTTGAGCTCCGAATATCTCTTATACTGCTCTTTTACCTTTTCCTTTAAAGCCTCCAGTCCTTCTCCCGCATACTCATCCACCAGGAAAAGCTGGTGCTCTTTTTTAAGAAGTGACTGGTGTTCATTCTGCCCGTATATGTCTATAAGGCAGCCTGCCAGTTCCTTAACAAGACCTGCCGAGGCGGTCTCGCCGTTGATCCTCAGCACGCTTCTTCCGTTACTTAACAGCTTTTTCGATATTACCAACTCATCAGCGTCCGTAAAGCCTTCTTTGTCAAGAAGCTCCTTCGCTTTTTCGGGCAGATCCGTAAATGTAACTTCACTGAGTGCAAAGTCTGCGTCAGCCCTTACTATATCCTTTAATGTTCTGGCACCAAGAGCCATATTGAGAGCGCCGAGCAACAGTGACTTTCCTGCACCCGTCTCTCCTGTAAAGATGTTCAGATTGTCGGCCAGGTCAATATCGGCCTCATCGATTATAGCGAAATTTTTGACGTGAATGTTGGTAAGCATAATCCTCCGAAAGAATGACTGTCATCACCGAAAAGCAATGACGATAACCTTTATTGTGGTAAAGCAGTAAATTAAACCCTATATATAGTGTATTTTACCATAATTCAAAAATATATGCAAGTGTATTGAAAGATTTTGTTGCATAAATATTACATAAAAATTAGAGGCAGCCGAAATATCTGCGGATGCCTCTTTGCATAGTCTTTATTTTATATTATTCGTCCCAGTTATGGTAAACATTCTGAACATCATCGTCATCATCAAGGAGATCGAGAGTCTTGTTAATATTCTTGATATCAGTCTCGTCTGTAAGTTCTACATATGTCTGAGGGATCATGGTAACATCAGCCTCAAGCATGGGCACCTTAGCCTCTTCAAGTGCCTCAAGTACCTTAGAAAAGTCATCGGGAGCTGTGATGATCTCGTAGCTTTCCTCTTCGTCGCTAAAGTCCTCTGCTCCAGCATCAAGAGCTATCATCATAAGCTCGTCAGCATCCAGCTCACACTCTTCTTTATCTATGATGATCTGACCCTTTTTGTCAAACATAAATGATACACAGCCGGGAGTTCCTACATTGCCGTAGCCCTTTGTGAATGCATTTCTGATATTTGCTGCAGTCCTGTTCTTGTTATCTGTAAGCGCCTCAACTATGATGGCAGTCCCCTTGGGGCCGTATCCCTCATATGTTACAGACTCGTAATTAACTGAGCCTAAGTCGCCTGCTGCCTTCTTAATACTTCTGTCGATAGTATCGTTAGGCATATTGTTTGCCTTAGCCTTAGCAACAACGTCCTTTAACTTGGAGTTGTTGTTGGGATCGGGACCACCCTCTTTTACAGCTACTGCTATTTCTCTACCGATCCTGGTAAATATCTTACCCTTAGCGGAATCGTTCTTCTCCTTCTTGTGTTTAATGTTGGCAAATTTTGAATGTCCTGACATGAATCGATGTCCTTTCTATGTTTATTTATAACGTGTCCTTTTTAGGACACGACGCTAGACAAAAAGTTCTAAATAGTTATAGCACATTTATTTAGTCGATGTCAACTTCTGAATTTCATCGGCTAATCTAAGCGTTTCATCCGCTGTTTTAACCGCACAGAATATCGTATCATCCCCGGCTATGCAGCCTACCACGCCTTCAAAATGCATGGAATCGATCGCTGCTGCCACTGCCATGGCCATGCCTGCCACAGTTTTTAATACCAATATGTTACCGGCAGTATCCACGGATACAAGTGCATCATGGAATATACGGATATACTTTCCGGCGATATCACGGCTGTGATTCATAACGGCATATTTCTGCCTGCCGGTTTCCGTAGCGACCTTTGTAAGCATCAGTTCCCTGATATCTCTTGAAATGGTTGCCTGGGTAACGTTATATCCGGAATTCTTAAGAAGCTTTAAGAGGTCTTCCTGAGTCTCCACGTCGTTTCTGGCGATCAAATCCAATATAGCGCTTTGTCTTTCCGATTTCATAAGCACCTCCGCGAAAGGGTTTTATCTGTTCAACTTGGTGTTCAGTACGTTAAAGTAACTGTGTTCGGGGAATCTGATAAACTTGACTACGGTATCGGCCTTTTCCACATCTATATAGTCTCCCGAATTGAGACGCACGGCCATCTGTCCGTCTATGGTAGCGAAGCTCTCGGTGTCCTGGGATTTCTTCTGCTCACCTATCACAATTCTTACCTTATCGTCTCCTGATACCACTATGGTCCTGGAATTAAAGGTATGCGGACATATGGGTGTGACACACATAAGCTTTGCTTCGGGTGTGACTATAGGACCGCCTGCAGATAAGTTGTATCCGGTTGATCCGGTAGGTGTAGCTACCAGACATCCGTCACCGGAATACGAGCCGACTGCCTGACCGTTGATGAAGACGTCCGTCATGATAAGCCTTGACAGACCGCTTCTTGTAACAGTCACGTCGTTTAATGCCAGACAGCTGCTTATTTTTCCGCCGCTTGAAGCGGTGATCTTAAGCTGCATTCTGTTTTCTATGGTGTAATTGTTTTCAAACAGTTCTTTTATGGCGTAATCTATCCTGGATTTTTCTATGACCGAAAGAAAACCCAGAGTCCCTAAGTTGATACCTATAAGGGGGATCTCACGTTCTCCCACTGCACGTGCTGTTTCAAGGATGGTACCGTCTCCGCCGAGTACTATGATACCGTCGCAGTCGGACAGTATGTTGTCATGAGCGCTGCTGAACTTTTTCTGCTCTTCCACGGAGCTGTTCAGGATGTTGTTGAGCGGATCTCCGAGTACGGTACATTTTCCGCCATATGAGGAGATCAGTGATTCTATTTTGTTCGTGACAGCGAAGTCGCTGTCTTTAGAGGTGTTTGTGATGATGCAGAACTTCTTCACACCGGTCTCCTTTCCAGTTTTATTTTATCTGAGCCTCTACTGCACCTGCTACAGCTTTGATGCAATCATCGATTCCTGCGGGGTTCTTGCCGCCGGCCTGAGCCATGTTAGGACGTCCGCCGCCGCCACCGCCTACGATGGGTGCGATAGTCTTGATAAGGTTGCCCGCATGAGCGCCCTTTGCGATAGCATCATCTGTAGCCTTAGCTACAAGGCTTACCTTGCCGTCTGCCTCAGAGATAAGGACTGCTACACCGCCGCCCATCTTTTCGCACAGATTATCGGAAAGGTCACGGAGTCCGTTCATGTCTACTCCGGGTACTTTTGCTGCCAGTACCTTAACGCCCTTTACTTCTACTACAGAATCAAGTACGCTTCCGAGTGAATCCTTTGCCATCTTTGACTTTAATGAATCAAGTTCTGTGGAAAGTGCCTTATTGTCAGCCTGAAGCTTTGTAATCTTTTCAACCAGAAGTGCGGGCTGTGTCTTTGCAGCAGCCGCTGCCTGATTTAATGTTTCCTCAAGATTCTTATAATATGCCAATACATTGGAACCGGTAATAGCTTCGATACGACGTACGCCTGCTGCAACACCGGACTCTGAAAGGATCTTGAAGGATGCGATATCGCCGGTATGCTTTACATGGGTACCGCCGCAGAGTTCCTTGGAGAAGTCTCCCATGGATACTACTCTTACTGAATCGCCGTACTTTTCTCCGAACAGTGCCATAGCGCCGGTCTTCTTTGCTTCGTCGATGCTCATGACATCGGTTACTACGGGAAGATCCTTCTCTATGCTGGCATTTACGATTGCCTCAACCTTTTCGATCTGCTCTTTTGTCATAGCCTGACCGTATGAGAAGTCGAATCTTGTTCTTTCGGGATCCTGGAATGAACCTGCCTGATGAGC
>JAFZJK010000069.1 GCA_017553965.1 Lachnospiraceae bacterium
GTTACACATGACCAGACAGAGGCTATGACACTCGGTACCCGTATCGTAGTTATGAAGGATGGTCTTATCCAGCAGGTAGATACTCCCCAGAACCTTTACGATCAGCCTCAGAACCTGTTCGTTGCAGGATTCATGGGATCACCTCAGATGAACTTCATTAATTCCATCGTTGGACGTGAAGGAAATAAGGTTACTCTTACCTTTGGTTCTACTACCATTACTATTCCTGAGATCAAGGCTAAGAAGCTTATTGATGCAGGTTACGAAGGAAAGACAGTTGTTCTCGGTATCCGTCCTGAGGATATCAAGGATGAGGAAATGTTCATCAGCAATTCACCTGAGAGCGTTGTAGACGTTACCGTACGTGTATACGAGCTTCTTGGTGCTGAAGTATTCCTTTATCTTGATGTTGACAACTACGAGATCACCGCACGTGTTAATCCTCGTACAACAGCTCGTCCCGGCGATCAGATCAAGGTTGCTATGGATCTTAGTAAGCTTCATATCTTCGATAAGGAAACAGAGCAGGTTATCACTCACTAATACTTATCATAAGTTATCAACCGGTCAGGTTCAGCCTGACCGGTTTTTTATTTGTACAGTTTCGGTGCAGGCTTTACATTTTCTTACGACTGTGATAGAATGTTCAAGGTGACAAAAACGTTTTACCACATGTTAAGTGCCGATAACAGCTCTATACGGGGGGAAGTACATTAGGGGCATAAGGAGCTTAGCGTGGCAAAAACAAAACAGGAGGATTATAAAATGGACATCGAAAAAAGCGTGGGTGTTATCCCGAATGGGCTTAATGCGGAAGAAGTAAAGGCTTCTGTATGTGAGCTTGGAGAGATAAAGCCTTCAAAAGAGCTTGATTATGATGTTGTGGTAGTGGGTGCCGGTGCAGCCGGAGTACCTGCAGCAGGATGGGCTGCAGAGCTTGGTGCAAAGACGGCATTGCTTCAGAAAGAAGCAACTGTAGTATCGCAGGGGAATTGCGGATCTGCCATAATAAAATCGAGGTCTACTGAAGCCGGTATCGCAAAGTGGATACATCACACAAACGGTCTGTGCGACTGGAGAGCGGATGTTAAGCAGCTGAAAATGTATGCCGAGCATTCCGAGGAAGCCATGATATGGTTCTGGAACAGAGCCGGATTTACCAAGGAAACCGAGTACGGAGACGGAAGCAAGGTTGACAGCAATAAGGACAGCGCAAAGCTTTTAAATGACGGAGACAAACTCTGTGCATTTATAAGCACAAGCGGTGATTTTACCGGTACATGGAGGGATAGGGAAAACAGCTATGAATACGGCGATGACCACTGCTATTTCTGGGCTCCGTGGGTAGGTCCCAAGCCTTTAAATGTCGGAAATGCCTTAAAGAAGATAGTTGACAGGATGAATGAGGAAAATCCTGATTTCAACGTTTTTTATTCGACGCCTGCAGTAAAGCTGGTAAAGGAAAACGGCAAAGTGACAGGTGTTATCGGAAAGAATGCCGAAGGAGAATATATTAAGTTTAATGCTTCCAAGGCTGTTATCCTGGCTACGGGAGATTATACAAATAACAGTGCAATGGTAAAGCATTGGTGTCCCGATATCGACGAGTTTGATAAGAAACAGTTCGGAAAGACCGGTGACGGACATATCCTAGCCATGAGCGCAGGTGCAAAAATGGAGAATACAGGGCATACCAAGATGATGCACGATTTTGACTCTGCACTTATGTGGGAAGAACCCTTCCTTTATCTTAATATGAAGGGTGAAAGGTTTACCAACGAATATACAGGTTTTGTATACATGGGAAATATCCTTAAATACCAGCCTGCATATAAGGGCAATATGCTTGACGAGGAGCACAAGGAGAGCGGCTCCAAAGGGTGGTATTGTACGATATATGACAGTGATTACATGAACTGGCCGAATGATGAGTTTGTAAGCGGTAAGGTGCCGCCTGCCGTTATGGAAAAGTTTATACCCGGCGCGGTAGAGAATCCCCAGGGCGTTTTTAAAAACCTGATAGACCTTCATCGTGCGGACACCTTGGAAGAGCTTGCGAAAGAGCTTGATATCCCTTACGATGCCATGAAGGCTTCTATAGACAGGTACAATGAACTTTGTGATAAGGGTTGCGATACGGATTTCGGAAAGCCTGCAAAATATATGCATAAGATTGAGAAGGCACCCTTCTGGGGAGCGAGAAAGCATATCAGGGTTTCAGCTGAAGTATCCGGAGTGATAGTAAACGAATACGGTCAGGCACTTGATAAGGATGGTGAGATCATCCCCGGACTGTACTGTGCAGGTAATCTTGGCGGTCCTTTTTACGGCGGAAATGATTATCCTTTCCATCAGACAGGGCTTTCATTAGGAAGGTGTTATACCAGCGGTATGGTTACTGCAAAGCATGCTTTGGGAAAACTGTGATAAAATTTCTTGTAATTCTTCGAAAGCTGTGATATAATATTATCGATTATCGGTATAAAAAATGTAAAGGCGTTAAAGGTAAAAGGAATTAATAATGAAGCATTCTGCTTCTACAATGAGGGGAAAATCATGAAGAAAAAAATCTTAACTGTAGTTTTAACAGCACTTATGCTTGTGGGACTTACGGCATGCGGACCCAAATCCATCGAAGAAGTTGAGGGAACTGTATATGAATGTAAGCAGTTTTCGGCACTTTGTCCGGAGGA
>JAFZJK010000070.1 GCA_017553965.1 Lachnospiraceae bacterium
CCCCGAGCCTGTCTTGGACGAGGATGAGTTTTATTTTGAGACAAAGATCCCTGTAGCCCTTATCAAATGGCTGGACAAGATTGATATACTTTCGGACATGCGTACCTCACTTAGGTACAGACTGCTTGATGAGCTTAACGGATATTATTCAAGCCTGTCACAAAAGGGAGTTTTTTCTCACATTATTTATGAATCCGCTTGCCAATGGTGCTTTTTTGCCGTAAAATACTATCTCGGATACAGAGAAAAAGAAAACTTCCTGATCACGATGCTGATAAACAGGCAGCCGCAGACGTTTTTCAATGCGTATCTCAATGCAGACCTGGCTGTACTCATCACGGAAGCACTGTATAAGCATATACCCATACTTCTGGCTACAGTTGAGAACTGCCTCAAGGCCTACGGAAGGCCGAACACAAAAGAGGATGTGGTGGATTTCATAAGAAAATGTGCTCTTTTCCACGATATAGGTATCAACCTTGTCGGAAAGATCGAAGGTATACAGTACAGAACTCTTTTCGATCAGGAAATGGATGTTATAAAAATGCATCCCATGCTCGTAACCGATATATTGGAGGGCGGACTCGGTATATACCGTGACCCTATCATGGGACACCATAAGTACTACGATCAAAGTGCGGGATACCCTGAGGAAATAGATATGACCAACTCTCCTCTCCGTATCGTGTGCGACATACTTGCGATCTGTGATACACTTAATTCCGCAACAGACTATCTGGGCCGTACCTATAAACAGCCCAAGGATTTTTCGATAGTGCTTTCGGAGATGATCACTCTTTCCGGTACCAGGTACAATACAAATCTGGTCAATCTTTTCCTGGATGATATGGATCTTTCATGTAATGTTGATGCTCTTATATCAAGCAACAGAGAAAAGAAGTACTATGAGTACTTTACAAAGTATTTTGAAAAACCTGCTAAATAAAGTAAATACAGAGAAAACCGGATATGGTTTTCCTGCTATATAAAGATTTTTACACGGAGGACTATTAAATGAATTCGACAGTTGACACAAAATGTGTACAGGCGGGGTATACGCCTAAACAGGGAGAACCCAGACAGGTTCCGATCTATCAGAGTACTACTTTCAAGTATGATACCAGTGAGCAGATGGGTAAGCTTTTCGACCTTGAAGCTTCCGGATATTTCTATACACGTCTGCAGAATCCCACAAACGACCTTGTGGCATCAAAGATTGCAGCACTTGAAGGCGGCGTTGCAGCTATGCTTACTTCATCAGGTCAGGCAGCTAACTTCTATGCAGTATTCAATATCTGCGAGTGCGGAGACCACTTTATCTCCTCTTCTTCCATCTATGGCGGAACCTACAATCTGTTTGGTGTAAGCATGAAGAAGATGGGTATTGAGTGTACTTTTGTTGACAACGATATTTCAGAGGAAGAACTCCAGAAGCTCATCCGTCCCAATACAAAGTGTATATTCGGTGAGACCATCACCAACCCTACAGTTAATGTTTTCGATATCGAGAAGTTCGCTAATGTAGCACATAAGAATGGTATCCCGCTGATCATGGACAATACATTTGCCACTCCCGTTAACTGCAGACCTTTCGAGTGGGGCTGTGATATCGTTACACATTCTACCACAAAGTACATGGATGGACAGGCAGTATCAGTAGGTGGTGCAATAGTTGATTCCGGTAACTTTGACTGGATGGCTCATGCCGAAAAATTCCCCGGACTCTGCACTCCCGATGAGAGCTACCACGGACTTACCTATGCTACCAAGTTCGGTAAGCTTGCATACATCACCAAAGCTACCGCACAGCTTATGCGTGACTTCGGTTCTATCCAGTCACCTCAGAATGCTTTCTATATCAACTTAGGTCTTGAGACCTTACATGTACGTATGGCTAAGCATTGCAGCAATGCTAAGGCAGTGGCTGAGTTCCTTAATGGTAATGACAAGATCGCATGGGTTCACTATCCCGATCTTCCCGGTGACAAGTGCCACGCTCTTCAGCAGAAATACCTTCCTAAGGGATCCTGCGGTGTTATCGCATTTGCGGTTAAGGGCGGCAGAGATGCAGCTATCAAGTTTATGGACAATCTTAAGTTTGCTTCCATCGTTACACACGTTGCTGATGCTAAGACCTGTCTCCTTCACCCTGCAAGCCATACACATCGTCAGCTTTCTGATGATCAATTACGTGAAGCAGGTGTTGATCCCGATCTTATCAGATTCTCTGTTGGTATCGAGGATGTTGATGACATAATCAATGATATCAAGCAAGCGTTAGAGTGTATCTAATAAAAAAAGCTTCCCTCCAAGGGAAGCTTTTTTTTATCTGCTGATCAGCAGAAGTCAACGTCATCATATTCGATACTGTCATACTCTTCGGTATCGCCGGTATTGTCAAGCTCTACGAAGTATACGTCATCAAATGTTACGAATTCGCCGGTACACAGAGCCGAGCTTTCGTTAAGTAAGGTATCACATGCCTCATTATACTCGTCGTCATCATCATAATCGCTGCGTACAACGATATTGGTTACCGTGCAAGGGGTGAACTGTGTTTCATCAACGATCTGTGCAGCATCTGCTCCAACCTCGGGTTTCTCGATCCAGAGTATCTGATCATCATATTCAGATGCGATACCGCCTACTACTGTCTTAATTTCCATGTCTTTTTCCTTTCATTTCATTGTTTTTTTCTTTTTATCTGCGTTTTGACTTTACGTGTACCTTGGAGTTACATCTCTTGATGTAATCGTCTATATCCTTGATCCCGTCGCCGTGTACTACTCTCATGAAGGCTAAGAAGTAATTCATATCAAAGTTCTTTACTTCGTCGATCATGAGCTCCATGGCATTTTCCTTATCAAAGGCTGCTCTGTACGGACGTTCGGATACCAGCGCGGCATACACGTCGCAGATACGTAGTATCCTTGATCCTATCGGGATCAGATCACCCTTGATATTATCCGGATATCCTGAACCGTCAAAGTTTTCATGATGGTGCAGGATCATGTCACGGAAATCCTCATCCCCTATATTTTTCTCGCTTAAATATTCATAACCGAGAGTGGGATGACGGCGGACGTACTTAATTTCTTCTATTCGTAGTACTCCTTCCTTACGTCCGTACAGGAAGTTACTGATCTGAAGCTTTCCTATGTCGTGAACTATTCCGGCCTCGGCCACTCTCTTGCAGAAATCCTCATCGAATTTCAGCTCCTGAGCGAGACGAAGTGCCAGGTTAGCCACAAGGATACCGTGGTCGATAGCTTCCTCGCTGTCTTCCATGGCGGCCTTTTCGATTTCTTCTACTGCCTCAGGACCGATATCCTCTATATCTCCGAAGGATCGTTCATCGATACTGAAAAGCCCCAGTAATTCTCTGCGTCCCCTAAACATTAGTTTCCCCTTTATTTAAAGCATTCCAGCTTTCTCTCTGTCATTTCGTCAATACGGTTGATGTATTCCGAAACGTTCTTTACATTTTCAATACGGCCGAAACGTCTGCCGTTTGTTACATTCCTGTCTATGAATTTGGATGATGCCCCTGCACCCAGAGCAAGTATCTGCTGTACTTCTTCCATGATGAGGATGTTGTACAG
>JAFZJK010000071.1 GCA_017553965.1 Lachnospiraceae bacterium
GGGAACTGGCAGGATTTAAAAAGCTTGCTATAGATCCGGGAGCGGAAAAGGAAGTAAGCTTTGTCATAGATGAAGAAATGCTGCGATTCTGGACTGCAAAAGAGAAATGGGAAAGTGAAGCAGGAAAGTTCCTTGTCTTTATCGGCAACAACAGCTGCGATGGACAGCCGCTTGAGTTTTATTTGACAAAAGAATGAAATACACAGCATAGATCCAAGCTCAGGGTTATGAGGCCCTGGGCTTTTTGTTTTGAAAAACATCATAAAAGTTTCAAAATAGTAACAAGATAATACGGCACCGCTTTCTTCTTATGAAGCTGCAGGGATACTGAAGGATCTTTTTGCCGCAAGAAGGGAAGACTTTGACGGACACAGATTTATAACTAATGAAGGGAAAGACTATCCGTTTTCCTAAATATACAATGACGGATCCGGATTGAAAAAGAGCATATAATCTGTTATACTATATCATTATTTAAGCGGAGACTGATGCATGAATACACGTTGGGGATTTATTTTTTCGGCAGTAAGTATAGCCGGTATAATAGGTGCGATATATCTGGTGTGGACCATATCAAGGTTTCCCGGGATAAAAAAGCTCACAAAGGGCAAAAAGATACCGGGATTACTGTTGTCTTTGGCCATTTTTGGCGCCGGTTTCGCTCTGTTTAACTTTACCATGTCCACAATAAATGCCGTCATAATACTGATACATTATATGCTTTTTGCATTGTTATTCGGCATTGCAGGATTTATAATCAAAAAGAAGCGAAAAAAAGAAAGCAGCTTTTACTGGCAGGGCTGGGGAGCCCTTATAGCATGTTTTGTTTTTCTTGGCATAGGATACTTCTTGTGCAATCATGTTTTTGTGACTACGTACGATATTGAAACAGACAAGGCTGTAGGAGACCTTAAGATCGTCATGTTTGCGGATTCACACGTCGGTACTACATTTGACGGTGAAGGCTTTGCCGAGCAGATGGAAAGGATCAATGCGGAAAATCCCGATCTGGTCTTTATCGTCGGTGATTTTGTAGATGACGGAACCAATAAAGATGATATGTTAAAAGCCTGCGAAGCTCTCAGTACACTTAATGCAAAGTATGGAGTGTATTACGTATACGGTAATCATGATAAGGGCTATAACGGGAACAAACGCGGATATTCTGCATCTACGCTGTCGTTTAACATCCTGCTGAACAAGGTACATATACTTGAGGACAAAGTAACCGAAGTAGCTGACAATATTGTTATTGTAGGAAGAGCAGATGCTTCCAACCGCGGTCGAAAAAGCATAGAAAGTTTAACTAAGAATATCGATCCAAATAAATATATTATAGTTCTTAACCATCAGCCGACAGATTATGATAACGAAGCGGCATCAAATGCCGATCTTGTGCTTTCGGGACATACTCACGGCGGACAGTTTTTTCCGATGACTTTATTCGGAAACTCATTTGGCGGAAATGACAGGGCTTACGGACACGAAAAAAGAAACGGGACCGATTTTATAGTCACCAGCGGTATAGCCGACTGGGAACTTAAGTTTAAGACAGGCACCAAATCGGAATATGTTGTGATCAACGTTAAGGGGAAATGACATCATGGGAATGGAAAATTTTATCAGCAGCGGTATGGACAGACTGGATAAACAGCTTACATTTACCGCAGAGATAGATAAGATGACTTCGATATTAAGGCGTACGATGCTTATAGATAAAAGCAGAAGAGAAAATGACGCCGAGCACTCCTGGCATATAGCTGTAATGGCGATGCTTTTTGAAGAATATGCTACCGCTCCGGTGGATATAGGTAAGGTAGTACGGATGTGCGTGGTGCATGACCTGATAGAGATCTACGCCGGAGATACATTCGCATACGACGTGGCAGGGAATCTTGATAAGGCAGAGCGCGAAGAAAAAGCAGCAGACAAGCTTTTTGCATTACTTCCCGAAGAGCAGGGAGCATACATAAGAGCTTTGTGGGAAGAGTTTGATGCCATGGAAACAGCTGATGCAAAATACGCAGCTTGCCTCGACCGTATACAGCCGTTTTTCCACAATACATTAACCGAAGGCCACACCTGGGTGGAAAGCGGGACGACGGACCGGGCAGCAGTAGAAAAGAGAATGTCCGTGGTAAAAGAATTTATGCCTTCGGTGTATCCGTGGGTTGAAAAAAATATTGAAAATGCGATAGCAAAGGGCTGGCTGAAGCCATAAATATATGGTGGATAAAGACTTTTAGATAAAGGTCAACATTTCGGAGGAAGGTAAAATGGGATACGTAGATATAGATGATAAAATAAAGCTTTTTTATGAGGAATTTGGACAGGGTGATAATTACATACTGTCAGCTCAGGTAGGTTTTTATCCTAAGGGGATGCAGCAGAAACTGGCTGAGATGGGATATCATGTATACTGCATTACACTTCGTGGCTTTGCGCCGTCTTCATATGTGGAAGAAGATTACGGTGAGGACTGGTACAACGTGTTTGCCGATGATGTGGTTAGAGTGGCTGATGCTTTAGGCATCGGGAAGTTTATATACATGGGAGCATCTCACGGTGCCGGTGTCGGCTGGCATCTGATGCTTAAGTATCAGGAGAGAGTGGAGTCCTTTATCGCAGTAGTGGCTGGACCTCATAGCCTTAAAGAGGGTATCATGTCCTACAGACAGATGCTTGAACAGGGTATTATCAAGTGTCCGCCGTCCTTTGATCCCGAGATAGATAACGATCCGGCCAGAGCTTTAAGACGTCAAAGGAGAGCTGATCACATCAGAAACAATAACAAACCTGCAGACCCCAGAGA
>JAFZJK010000072.1 GCA_017553965.1 Lachnospiraceae bacterium
AGTCGGTAGTATAAACTATGCCCGGTGCTCCGTCTGCATTCCATGCATCAGCCACAGCCCTTTTATACAGGCTGCATGCTTCATCTATATACTTTTTCTCAATATGTGCGTTTAGGTCACTTGACATAGCCCACTGTGTTATAAGCCTTGCCCACTCGATACCGTGACCGGGGGTAGCTCCGTAAGGCTTAAACGGATCATCCGGCTTTTCTATATTTTTATTAAGATCAGGCTGCCAGTCGGATGTAAAGTGCTCAGGTATCCTGTAATTATTATCCTTAGCCCAATTTATAACTTTATCTATGATACGACCTGCTCTTATCCTGTACTTTTCGTCGTTAAGAGTATCCGCAGCTGCCAGGAAAGCCTCTACTGTATGCATATTTGCATTTATGCCGCGGTACCCGTCAAGCTCTGTAAACTCAGTATTCCATGTATCACAAGATAAGCCTTCCTCTTCATTCCAGAAGTACTTATCATATATGGTTAGAGCATCATTTAACAGTTCATCCGCTCCTTCAACCCCTGCAAGCTTTGCACTGGAAGCTGCCAATATCACAAATGCATGAGCATAGCACTGTTTTCCGGGTATTATACTTCCATCCGCCTTTACTCCTGCATACCAACCGCCGTTAACCTTATCGTTAAGCTCACCTCTTAACCCTTTTATAGCTGATGCCGCAAGCTCCTTACAACCTGCCACACCCATCATACTACCGATACTGTATACATGAGCCATACGGGATGTTATCCATGTTTCTCTCGGCCTTTCAGTCCAGGGTGTACCGTCATCTCCAAGGTAGTAACTGCCCCCACCGGGCGAAGGGAATCTGCGTCCGAACTCCAAGAGTCTTAAAGCATTTTCTTTTAAATATTCTTTGTTTTCTTTTGTGTCTATCTGATATTTGCTCATATTCATTTCCATTCTGTCTATATTATTATCGTTATATTCTTCTTTAATTGCTTATCACACTTTTCACACTCAAATATATTCACATTATTTTATCTTATATAATACCCTTGGACATTAAATATCCAAGGGTAAATAAATGATCAATGATCAATATATCCTGTAGTTACCGCTGAGTGCCAGCATAGCGAACATATACAGACAGTTGTCATAATACCTGTATTTACCTGTCTGCATAGGTGTGTTCCATAGTTTAAGCACATAGTTTTTAGCATACTCTATAGCCTTAGCATCAGCCTTAGTATTGGTTAATACAGCCAGTGAACCTTCGGCATTGGTCGCAAGCAGACCAACATTGTGCTTTGCATGATCTTCTACCAAAGTTCCGTCTATCTCATATATACCGTCATCTATGCCTTTTCGGTCTTCTGTAAAGAAACGCTGGATCTTTGCAGCTATATCCGCCAGCTTCTCGTTTTCTCCGCACCAACATGCATCCATAGCTATATTTGCTATGGTACGGTATGCATCACTGAAAAACCAGTCATGTCTATGATGCATTCTCTTTACCCATTCGGGATTTAAGGGCTTTCCGTCATAATCAGAGTATTCAGGGCTTAAACCTGTAACAGGATGGCTTGACTTAATTATATACTCCCTGCTGGCTTTGGCTGCTAAACTCCAGAAATCCCTGTCCTCTTTATCAGCCCACTTGGCAAATAATTCATAAAAATGAGGTAAGTGATAGGATGTATCCGTATGTTCAGCTTCAGGCACAAACTTTATGTAATGGTTATCATGATTCCACATGGGATAACCTTCTCTACCCGGGTCTCCATTATGGATACAAGCTCTAAGTATGTCTTTTGCTTCTTTAGAATAATTATATATACCTTCTCCGTCTCCCCACCTATGAGAAGCAAAGAAAAGTGCCATAGCAAAATACTCTTCGCCGTCCGGTGCAGGTCCGTTACCTCTTACAGTTCCGTCTAAGTTGCAGGACCATTTAAAATACCCCTGCCCGTAACCTTCGGGTATCCACATGTACTTCTTTGTCCACGCCCAGATACGGTCAAACTTTTCTTTTTCGTTCATCTGAACACATACCATCATGGCATATGACATACCCTCTGTACGCACATCATTGTTACCGGTATCGGTAATGTAACCAAGATCCGGACCTACGTTTTCATAGAACCTTACGCCTTCCGGTCCGTTATATATAGTATCAAAGCATTCTCTTACTCTTTTTTCAACTTCTGCTTCCGGTATGCCGGCTTCAGCAAAAAAATTACGATATTTCATAAAGCTCCTTTTTTAAGCAGTTATTTTGATCTTAACCTTTGTACTGCAGCCTTTATATGTAAGTGTTATATAGCAGCTTCCCTTCTTTTTACCCTTAACCTTACCTTCTTTGGTAACTGTTGCTATTTTCTTCTTGCTTGACTTAAAGGTTACGGTTGCTTTTTTTACTTTAGTATAACCTGCTTTATCAAATACTGTATAAGTTATTACAGCTGTCTTTCCCTTTTTAAGCTTCTTGGGAGCATAATCAATAACTATCTCATATATGTCCCATTCACATACATAACCGGTTTTAAACTCCTCATTACGGTCTCCCCAGCATGTACCTGAATTATCATCAGAATTACCAGTTATGGTTTTAGCATCTCCGAATGTTGCATATTTATCAAACTTTTGAGATACAACATCATAACGTCCGTTCGGTTCGTCATCTGCCCAGTTTTCATACTTGATCTTTTCACCATTTACACTTTTCCATGTAAAATCAAGCATCTTTTTAAAAGTAGTATCCGGTAATGCAGTATTGTACAGCCCCATCCATACTTCTGCATTTTTATTCTTTACATACTCCCATATAGCATTTTCTTCATCTTTGTCCATAAATACAACAAGATGTCCACCTAAACTTTCACATGCAGCTTTTGCTTCTTCCCATGTTACTGCATCTTTGTAATAGTAATAAAAATGTCCGTTATACTCGTATGCGTCTTCCGGTATAGTCATTTTAGCGTTAACAGTAACCGGATCAAATACACAAAGAAGCGCTGCGAAAATAATAGCTAATGCCCCAATAATCATAGTTCTTTTCATAGTGCTTACCTCCTTATCCTATTGTCATCTATTATAACATATTTCTCACTAAAAATCACCTACAAAATATGATATCAAATATGATAAAAATATACATTAAATAATAACTACAAAATACATTTTATTAATCAAAAAAAGATACCTCGGAATATTCCAAGGTATCCTTAAAACCAGATATAAGTTTTATTTAGCTCCTTTAATTAGTAATTAACGATCTTTCCGAAGTCAGCCTTAAGAGATGCGCCGCCTACTAAGCCACCATCGATATCGGGCTGTGCAAAAAGCTCTGCAGCATTGCCAGCATTAACTGATCCGCCGTACTGGATACGTACTTCATCAGCTGTAGCCTGATCATAAATCTCAGCGATACACTCGCGGATGCCCTTGCAAACTTCCTCAGCCTGCTCTGTAGTAGCAGTCTTACCGGTTCCTATAGCCCAGATAGGCTCATAAGCGATAACCATCTTCTTAACCTGATCGGCAGTGATACCAACAAGGTCAGACTTGATCTGAAGACGGATCCAGTCCATAGTAACGCCCATTTCTCTCTGCTCTAATGTCTCACCACAGCAAAGGATAGGAGTAAGACCAGCCTCAAATGCCTTCTTAACCTTCTTATTAAGGAAAGCATCATCCTCTTTGAAGTACTCACGTCTCTCTGAATGTCCGATGATAACATACTTAACGCCTGCATCAACAAGCATGGGAGCTGAGATTTCGCCTGTGTAAGCGCCCTTATCCTCAATGTAAAGGTTCTCAGCACCTACAGCAACGTTTGTGCCCTTAACAGCCTCAACAACGGG
>JAFZJK010000008.1 GCA_017553965.1 Lachnospiraceae bacterium
GATATCCCTGTCCTTAGGCTCTACATCGTTAACGAGCTTGTCACCGATCCAAAGTTCGCCCTGTGAAATCTCCTCAAGACCTGCGATCATACGAAGAGTAGTTGTCTTACCACATCCTGAAGGACCAACGAAGATGATGAATTCCTTATCTTCGATCTCAAGGTTGAAATCCTTAACTGCTACGAAACCGTTAGGGTAAACCTTCTGAATGTTCTTAAGTGATAAACCTGCCATTTTAAATCCTCCCTAAATAAAGTTCTGGTTTTTTCATTCGATTTAATATATGTGCGCAGTACGCGCTTACCTGTCTATTATACACGGATATGGTATTAAATGCTATGTGTGTTTTTAACAAAAAAATGTGCCGACTTTTGGTAAATGTGACGAAAAAGCTACTTTCCGCTTACTACATATAGTATCGTGCTCTCCGCAGCCACAACTCCGGAGCTTGTGTCAGGTATCAGCATCTGGCTGTACGCAGGCACATTATTGCTTTCCGTAAGCATGGTCGAACCGGACAGATTTATAATACCCTTTCCTACCACGGTACAGCTTCCGGAATATAGTACTATCACTCCTCCTTCACCGGGAAGATATCTCTCTCCGCGGGAAAGAGTAACTTTTTCATATCCGCCAAATGAAACGCCCGAACTCCCGGACGTACTAAGGTTTTCCAGCCGGTAATCAAGATAACTTAAAGAAACCACGGGATCGTTTTGTGAACCTGCTCCGCTCGTAGCCGCTCCTACATATACGCCGCCTCCGAATATAAGACAAATGACCGCTGTTACAGCCAGTATCGTAATAATCTTCTTTTTCATTCTGCTCCCTGCCTTGTAATATCATTACTTCAGTCTTCTGTTCCCGGAGATATCAGTTCCCCGAGAAATTCCCAGGTCCCGGCCACATCCAGAAAACAACTTTCATTGTGTTTTATCACAGGTGCCTCATACACCTTTATATCTCCATCCTTAAGATACCCTGCAAGCTCCGCATATCCTGAGCTTTCCTCTTCACTTAGGTCCGTATGCTCCGTTATTTCCCGGTCATACAGACTTTTAAGCCCGAGAGCGGTTATTCTCTTTATAGAAAGCTCGTCTCCCCCCTGTTCGGCCGTATATGCCGCATAATAATCTATGGGGGTACCGAGCATTTCTCCGGCTATCTTTTTTCCTGCATCAAATGCCGCAGGTGTTCCGTAATACCCATACAGCTCACTGAATTTCACAGTCTGAGGCACAAGTACGTTTCCGTTGGCGAGTGCCCTGTAAAGACTTCCCGTCATAGTATAGGATACATCGGGATCAATATAAATAAAAGTCGCCTCCATGCTTACAGTATCAAATATCTCCAAGGCCAAATACTCAACCTTTCCCGTCTCATAATCCACAACATACATTAATGTTGTCGGTCTGAGTTTGGACATCGTGGTACCGGTTCCGTTAATGATCTTTTCGGTAAGATCCTCTTCCACGCCCTGTGGCTTGAAAAGCCCGGCTTTTTCGGCATTCTGCTCTGCTTCGGCTGTTATACGGGACGCCAGATACCCGGCTCCTTTATATCCCGCCAGAGCAGCAAGTATGCAGACAGAGACAGCTGCAAATATCAGCCGGATATGCGATTTCTTTTTACCCGCCATAAGCTGCTCCCTCCCTATGAAGCCCTTTGGTTATCAAAAACATATTGACTTTAAACTTATACTTAATTATATTTGTAATGTATTATTAACATTAACTCTGCTAAAACATCATTCGACATATGAAAGGACACTCTCATGAAAAAAACAGCCGTCATCACCGGTGCATCCCGCGGTATCGGAAGAGCCGCCGCCTACAGATTTGCATGTGCGGGCTATAATGTCGTACTCAATTCAAAAAACGGCAAAGATAACCTGGATAGTGCCTATGATCTTTGCCGCAGTGTGTCTCATGACGGAACTGATATGATAAGTATACCGGGCGATGTTTCGGATCCCGGTTTTGCAAAAATGCTTATTGAAAAAGCAGCGGAAACCTTCGGCAGCGTGGACGTACTGGTTAACAATGCCGGTATCTCCTTTGTCGGCCTCATACAGGATACCACGGATGATATATGGCAGCAAGTAATAAATACCAATCTTTCATCCGTACATTACTGTACACGTGCGGTTATCCCTCATATGCTTAAAAACACATCCGGTCATATTATTAACATCTCCTCCGTCTGGGGAAATGTCGGAGCCTCATGTGAAGCTGCTTACTCCGCATCCAAAGGCGGAATAAATGCCTATACAAAGGCCTGCGCCAAAGAGCTCGCTCCAAGCGGTATCTCAGTCAATGCCGTTGCCTGCGGTTTTGTAGATACCGATATGAATTCTCGCCTTACAGAAGAAGAACGTCTTTCGGTAATAGAGCAGATCCCCGCATCCCGTGCCGCTTCACCGGATGAGATTGCCGAGATCATATATCATGTGTCACAGATGCCCACATACCTCACCGGTCAGATTTTGACCGCTGACGGCGGATGGATCTAAGTGTCGCATAAACCGGAAATTATTTCTCTATCAGTCTGGATATA
>JAFZJK010000073.1 GCA_017553965.1 Lachnospiraceae bacterium
AGGCTCTTAAAGGAGACGGTACTTTATTACAGAAAGAGACCGCACAAGAAATGATAAAACCTGTAGAGAATTTCAATTGGACAGGTCTTGGTATATTCCTCAATGGTGAAGACGTATTAGTTTCAAAAGGCTGGGGAGAAAATGGCCAGTGCATGATGAAGATGTACCTTCAAAAAGGGGAGATATCCGTCGCTATGACTAATAAGAACCCGGGAGTCGATCAGTCCGAATCCGGTATTGAGTGGCTGGTGGATTGTTATACATATTTTATATAAAAAGTTAGTCGGTTGCATAGGAAAATTTTTTTAAAAAAGGTATTGACTCTCACATTATGGTAGGGATTAGTATAGTGGTGAGCTCAAGAAGAAAACATCCATGGAGGTAAGAAAATGCTAAAAATAGGAGATTTTTCAAAATTATCCAGAGTAAGCATCAGGATGCTCCGCCACTATGACGATATCGGTCTGCTTAAGCCTGCCGAGATTGACGAGTTTACAGGATATCGGTATTACCGCGAAGATCAGCTGTTTGTTATCGGAAGGATCACGGCACTTAAGGATATGGGCTTCGGCCTGGCAGACATCGTACGTGTCCTGGAGATCTATGAGGATAAAGAAAAACTTGATGAGTTTTTCTCAGCCAGACAGAAAGAGTTAACAGATCAGGCAAAGGAGACCGAATACAAACTGATGCTTCTGGATACAGCACGAAAGAGGCTGGGAAAGGAGCAAACAATGAAATTCGATGTTAATGTTAAGACTATACCTGAGAGATACGCTGCAACTGTACATATGATCATTCCCAAGTACGAGGATGAAGCTCTGGCATGGGGCATGATGAGGGAATGCAAGGAGCCGCTGATACCTGCCGATCCCTGTTATCCCATAGCGGAATTCCTTGACAAAGAATACAAGGAAGAGGATATTGAACTTGAAGTATCCATGGCTGTAAAAGGAAGTTATCAGGATACCGAGCATGTTAAGTTTAAGACACTTCCCGCAGTAAAGGTGGCAAGTACTATCATTAAGGGCAGCTACGATCAGATGACCGAGGCTTATGCAACACTTGTATCATGGATAAATGAAAACGGATATAAGATATCGGGACCTATGTTTAATATCTATCATGTGAGTCCCGCACAGACACAGAATCCTGATGAGTACGTTACGGAAGCATGCTTCCAGATAGATTAACAAACAGGATATCGGATACTATATATTAAAACCCGGATTATTGACCATCCGGGTTTTTTTAATTGGTGCTTGACTCGTCCCCTGGGGCAGGGTTTATGCTTACCCTACAAGAAACTTATATCGATACGGAAAGGTAGAGTATATGCGAATATTAAAGATTTTAATACGAAGAACCAAGCTTTATGTAACCGGAGCAGTGGTAACTTCGATGCTTTCCAATATCTCACAGATGGTCTATATGCTCTATGTGGGAGAGCTGGTCAATCGTATAGAAGAAAGAACAGGGATAGATAAAACTTTGATCATAATCCTGGGATGTTTTTTGATAACCAATGCGGTAACTGTATACCTGAAACACTATTTCGGAAGATATGCCGCAGAAAAAATGGCACATACTTTAAGAATGGGGTATATAGGGAATTTACTAAAATATAAAAAGAAAACCGATACCGGTGCGGTCATGTCGCAGGTACAGAACGAACTGTCCCATGCGGATGAATATCTTTCGAACACTTTCTTTGATATCACCGATCTGCTGCTAACGGGTGTACTGGTATTTTTCTTCCTGATATTTCAAAATGTAGTGTTAACTCTTGTGATCTTTATCCCCACAGTATTGATACTGCTATACGTTAAGTGGTCAAGCAGGAGACTTTCGGGCATCGTGTTAAAAGCTCTCAATGCAAAAGAAAAAATGAACAGGGTATCATACAGCTTGGTACATGCATTCCCGGCGGTAAAGGTATATAACGGGGACGAGATGTGTATTGATACATACGAAAAAAGCTTAAACAGCTGGGGTGAGCAAGAGGCAGATATGGAGAGGCTCAATGCATTATATAATTCTCTTTCGGGGATACTTTCAAGAGTGCCGCTGCTATTACTGCTTACAGTCGGAGGATATATGGTGCTGAAAGGAAATATCATGCTTGGTACTTTGATAGTATTCTTAAATATGCAGAATACTCTGAAGCAGACTATCATGAACCTGCCAAGCTGGATATCGGGCTTTAAGGTGTTTGTAACAAATCTTGATAAGATTCAAAATATAGAGGTGTAATATGATCGAACTAAAAGAAGTTACATTTTCATATGATAATAAGAAGATAATCAACAACCTTACGCTTAGCATTAAAAAAGGGGAAAAGATCGGTATCATGGGTGAGAGCGGCTGCGGAAAAAGTACGCTCTTAAGACTTATGGCAGGACTGTACAGAGCCGATCAAGGGACAGTTACAGTGGACGGTGAAAGTGAGCCTGAAAAGATAAGCGGGAAGGTATCTGTAGTCATGCAGTCACCCATGCTTTTACCTTTATCCATATATGATAATATCACGATGGGACATGAATACTCTTACGAGCAGGTGGAAAAGGTAGTAAAGATGGCCAGACTTTCAAGCTGGGTGGATACACTGCCGGAGGGGATACAGACATATCTGGGAGATAGGGCAGATGAACTGTCCGGAGGACAGGCGCAGCGTATAGCTATAGCTAGGGCGATGTGTAAGGACTCGGAGGTACTTTTGCTGGATGAACCGGCATCGGCTCTTGACAGTGAGAATTCCAGGTCGGTCCTGGATGCTATCATGGAATATGCTATAGATAAAACCGTAGTGCATGTGACTCATCAGTTGAAACATCTGGACGGTTATGACAGAATATATGTATTAAAAGACGGGGTACTTCAATGAATAAAAAAGCAATAAGGATACTAAAAGAAACAGGCATGATGAGAGACTTCATCTTTATGATGATACTGCGTGCACCGTTTGATTTTTTGAATGCGGTACTGGCTTCAAATATGCTGGAATCTTTCATACGTCTTGTTGAAAGAAAGGAAGAAGGAGAGCTTTTTCCGAATTTTGGGATATTCCTGTTATTTACTATACTGCTGTTCGGATACAATATGTTTGTCTGGGCAGTGGTATCGATGAAGATAAATATCAGGTTTATTAAAAAGCTCAGGATGAGGGTATATAAGTCACTTTTGTCACGTACCCAGCAGGAAATGGAGAAGCTGTCGGCAGGTGACTGGATCAGCAGACTGAACAGTGATATAGATAAAACAGACCTCTATCTTGTAGGACCGCTGAATTTCATGCATATGGTGATAGCTGTAGTAAATATAACTATGTCTGCAGTCGTATTGTTCATCTTAAACCGGACTATGCTTTTTGCGGCACTCGCTGTCACGTTACCATTCTTTTTCTTAAGCAGTGTCGTGGTTATAAAGAAGATACCTGTGTTTAAGAAAAGATCCAGAGAGCATTATGCGAGGTTCACCAACTGGATGGAGCCGGTGGTTAACTCTTCGGAGGCTATAAAGATATTTGAAGGCGAGGAACTGGTATTAAAGAAGGCTCGCGAAGAAAGCCTTCTGATCATGAAAAATAACATGAAGGTACATAAAAGAACGGCACTTGCTTCCGGGATAAATACATTTTCGGGAATATCCGGATATCTATTGCTTTTATTCCTGGGAAATAGTATGATGGGTAGTGAGATAGAAGATGTTGCCAGGATGTTTAAGATCACACAGTACCGTGGAGAAATGATGAAGAGTGTAATGATGGTAAACAGCTGTATCGGTCGTATGAAAACAAATCTGCCGGGTGCAGAGAGAGTTGAAGAAGTTTTGTGACGGGTAAACAGGGGTATAATATGGAGAAAGATTCTGAGTTTCAACTTCTTAAAATAGGAGAACTGGCTGCGATAGCCGGAGTATCGGTAAAAGCTCTCCGCGTATACGAAAAAAAGAAAGTGATAGTACCGGTCGAAGTAGATGAAGAGACCGGATACAGGTATTATTCCGCCGATCAGTTAAAGCTGGTTGAAGCTCTGCTGGAGCTTCAGGATATGGGATTTTCGTTAAATGAGATCTCTAAGCTTCTTTCTGGTGACTGCAGCAAAGAAGAGATGTATGAAATGTTTGTGATGAAGGAAGAAGGATTAAGAGAGATCATCTGGAAAACAGAATCAAAGATCAATGAACTGAATGACCTTAAGTATAAAATGACGGACGGAAAAGAAGCTGATAAGATGAAAGAAATGACAGATGAGGAAAGAGCCTGGTATCTGGCAAAGCTTATCAAGGTCAGCGAAGAAAATGTACGTCAGACCCTCAGCGATGTTCTGTGGCTGTAAAATGCAAGATAATACTTTCTTTATTCCTTGATACTACATATATAAATATGATAGTATTATGGTATAGAATGATATGGAAAGGCCGGTCATTTGGATCGAAAGGTTTTACAGATGGAGTGTACTGAATACAAAGAACAGATTTTTAACGAAGAAAGAGCTCTCTTTGGGAGTAAAGATTTAAAGATAACGGACTGTGTATTTGAGACAGGAGAATCCCCTTTAAAGGAATGCAGGGACCTCACGATAGAAGGTTCGTTATTCAGATATAAATATCCTTTATGGTATTGCAGCAACGTGGATATGAAAAACTGTGAATGGTTTGAAATGGCCAGAGCAGGCGTATGGTACACCAATAATATAAGCGTTGAAAATGCCATGATACAGGCACCGAAGAACTTCCGCCGCTGCAAAGGACTGAAATTAAAGGATGTGGTCCTTTCTACCGCAGAGGAAACCCTCTGGAGCTGTGAGGATATAGAGTTAAATAATGTGACAGCCAAAGGTCATTATTTCGCTATGAACTGCAAAAACATGGAAGTGGACGGGCTTTCACTGGACGGAAACTATTCCTTTGACGGAGCAGAAAACGTAGTGATAAGAAACTCCAGGCTGCTTACCAAGGATGCATTCTGGAACAGCAAAAACATCACTGTATATGATTCGTTTATCTCGGGAGAGTATCTGGGCTGGAACTCAGAAAATCTGACACTGGTGAACTGTACTATAGAAAGTCTTCAGGGCATGTGTTATATTGACGGACTTACCATGAAAAACTGTAAGCTCATAAATACTACACTGGCTTTTGAGTACTCGAAGGTGGATGCGGAGATAAACTCTAAAATAGAGAGCGTATTTAACCCCGGACAGGGCACAATAAAGGCAAAAGAAATAGGTGAACTCATAGTGGAAAAGGATAAGAGTGATCCGACTAAGTTCACCATCATATGTGACAAGATAAATAAAACATCCGACAAAGTAGTATGGTAAAAATAAGGGCTCGCTTCGGGAACTACCCGACAGAGCCCTTTTTTGTATATTGCGATATTAATATTGTGACCGCCACTATCATAGTGTGAGCGGCCGTGTTATTTATACCACTTCATCAAACCATTTTTCTAAATCTGCCTGCGGCATCGGCTTTGCGAAGTGATAACCCTGGAACAGGCGGCAACCCATGTTAAGGAGCATGGAATACTGTTCATTAGTTTCTACGCCTTCGGTAAGTGATATGATACCGAGATCTCTGGTCATATTCATTATATTGTGAAGTATCTTCTGGCCTCTTTCGTCAAGCTCCGACTTGTTTAAGAAGCCCATATCTATCTTTATAACGTCTACCGGCATATCCTGCAGCATATTGAGGGAAGAATAGCCGCTTCCGAAATCATCCATTTCTACAATGAATCCCGCTTTCTTAAACTCGTTAAGTATGGCAATCCTGGCTGCGGGGTTGTCCATCATGACGCTTTCGGTTATCTCTATACGCAGTTTCGAAGGTTCTATCTCGTATTTTTCTACCAGATTCTTTATGACGGATACTACATCCATAAAGTAAAAGTCTTTCTGGGAGATATTGATGGATATAAATTGGTCTCTGCCCTCCTGTTTCCACTTTGCAAGTATCTCGCATGCACATTTCCACATATACCTGTCGACATCGGCTATCATGCCGTTACGTTCAAGTACGGGTATGAACTTGGCGGGAGATAAGAAGCCATCTACAGGGTGCATCCAGCGGCATAGAGCCTCGGCGCCTATAGGATATCCTTCCTGGTCAACTATTGGCTGCAGGAACGGTTTTAACTGGCGCTGTGCTATTGCCTCACTCAGCTGTAACGAGATATGCTGGTCCCAAAGAACCTGTTCTCGCATTTTATCATCATAGTAAGCTAAGCATATCTGGTAATCATCTTTGATCCGGTTTATGGCGATACGCGCACGGTCAAACATAACGGATATTTCTATGGACTTATCGGGGATAAAATACACACCCATGTGTATTAAAACATTGTGGCTCATATGTCCGTCGGTCACACTAAAATGTCCTAAGGTATTCTCGATCAGAGCATCATCAAATTCATCCACCGGCATGAACATACCGAATATATCACCTGCTATACGTCCGTAAATACAGTTTTCCTGGCAGCATTCTCTGATCCTACGGGCTATATCTTTTAATACATGGTCTCCGAAACTGCTTCCGAAGACATCGTTTATAATCTTAAAGTTGTTTACATTGGTATAAACAACAGCATAATGCTTATCGTTTTCCTTATGTAATTCTTTTGCTATACATTCGTAAAAATGCTCCTTGGTATACAAGCCGGTCAGCGTATCATGAGTTGCATTATATATCTCTCTGCGAAGAGCTGCGCGTTCCTCGGTATTATCACGGATACTTAGGAAGGAACCGACAATCTTTGTTTCGGAGTAGGGTATAGTATGCTTTTCGAAAACATAATACTTTACGGTATTTATACCTGTCTTAAGTTCCTTTTCTTCACTCCAGTCACTGTTTTTAATATCAAGTTCTCCAAACATGGATGAAAGAAGCTTTTCAGCCTGAGCATAATCTTCGTCGGTGATCCCGGCGAGCTTTATTCCATGGTCGTTTGCCCAGATGCACAGCCCGTTGTCATCGAAGAAATACAGGGCTTCGGGAAGCTCCGATGCCATACCGGCAAGCATTCTGTCAAGTAATCTTAGCGGTCTGTAATACAGAGCGAAAAAGTATACCAGTATACCGACTACAGCAAACCCTATCATGGAACGGTCTATGGGCGTACGTGAAAAGATATAAAAGGTCTCCCATACACCGCCGACTACAAGGGCTAACAGTATGATAAGGTATCTTTCGGCATATATACGTACCGAACGGATACTCTTAATAAGGAATATCATAAGTACAAGTGCAAATATGCCGTAATCCACAATGCGGTGATATGTTTGTCCGAGTTTTGGAATAAGACGGAAATACAAAGCCCCTTCATACATGATCGGCTCAGTATCGAAAGCCTGACGGAAGACGGGGTTAAAAGCATACTGGACAACATCGGCGGTGAGCAGAGCATATATACCGTATTCCAGTACTTTGTTCGGACGCTTTATGCGGCAGTAACGCACCGTAAAACGGAGCAGTGCATACATGATAACATCCATGCCTAAGAAATAAACATAATAACCGACCATAGCCGGGAACTTGTCCCTGGAACATACAATGATAAGATTTCCTATAACGGGAGGTATGATCGAGCACACAAAAAAAGCAACAGACTTTCCGATTATCTTCTTTGAATTCATAGAAGATATCATACAGACTGTCAGGATTATCACAAGTATTGAAAAGATGATGGTAAACTCTATTCTCATGTCCCCGTTTCCTGCCTGCTCTTTTCTCGTTTAGACTATAAAGAGCCTAAACCTTCATATAAATATATCGGCTAAACCTCCAAAATACTTAACAGATGACAAACGGACCTGTCCCTATCCTCCCAATTGTCATCAAAAACTCAAAAAATAATTTTAGTATTTAAGGATTGTTTAATAATTTGCCTCTAAAATGGAACTGACGAATATATATGCCTGTCTGTCTCCGGCCAAAACATGCAGGCTGTCATCCTGAGCGAAGCGAAGGATCTTATACAAAGAATGAGGAGCAAAAAAATGTTTTTTGAGATACTAAAAAGAGATCTGAAAAGAAAGAAGACGATGAATTTTATCATATTCATTTTTGTCATCATGTCGGTTACGTTTGTTTGTTCAAGCGTGACAAATCTATCGGGGACCTTTAATTCACTCGATAAGTATTTTGCAGATGCAGGAGTGGGTGATTTCATCGCATTGGAAAGAGCGCAGGGAGCAGAAAGATCTGCTGAAGAGATAGCGAGGGAGCTTCCTTATGTAAATGATATAAAAACAGAAAAGGTACTTTATAACGTAGAAGGAGTAAAGATTAAATCCGGAGAGTCTGTAAAAGTTGCTGAAATAGTAATGATCAGTTCTTTTGAAAGACGGATAAACAAGTTTTATTATTCGGAAAAAAATCTGGAGATAACCGAAATTCCAAAAGGCGGTGTATATCTTAGAAAAAGTGCTTTGGAAGCACTTAAGTCCGAGGTCGGCGATACGATAACGGTTACCATAGACGGTATAGGGAAAGATTTTGAGATACTGGGAGTACTTAAAGACGCTTTCTTTGGCGGTTCACTTATGGATACTCCGAGATTCTTGATATGCGAAGAGGATTTTAAAGAATATCTTAAAGCGGATAACATAGATCAGTATCTTGGGAGTATTGATTATTTCTATACGGAGAATACGGATGATCTTCGAAAAGAACTTTCCGAATGTACCAATATCGCATTTATGGATACAAAGGGAACAATGAAGATAACATATCTTATGGAAATGGTAGTTGCGGGACTGCTCATGATAGTAAGTATCTGTCTTATCATCATCGCTCTGTTTATTCTTAAGTTTACAATATCTTTTACCATCAGTGAGGAATTCAGGGAAATAGGTATCATGAAGGCGATAGGCATACCGAGTACGGCTATAAGAATGCTTTATCTCGTAAAATACTTTGCCCTTGCCGTGCTTGGAGCGGTGATCGGATTTATCTGTTCCTTCCCTTTTGCGGACCTTCTTATGGAAAAAACAAAAGAGACTATTGTGATATCCGATGAGGGTTCTATAGTGCTTTCCGTGATAAGTGCAATAGCGGTTGTGGCGATAGTATTGTTTTTCGGATTCCGCTCAACCAGGCTTATAAAGAAGTATACTCCGGTTGATGCGATAAGAAACGGCAGTACAGGCGAAAGATATAAGAAGAAAGGGATCTTAAAGCTTTCAAAGATAAAGTCACGTCCGGCACCGTTTATGGCAGTAAATGATATCTTAAGCGGATTAAAGCGTTTTATGGTAATGATCATCACATTCAGTATCGGAATACTGCTTGTGATGATAGTACTCAACTGTATCAGCACACTAAAGAGCGAAAAGCTCGTCAGATGGTTTGGCGTGACCGAAGCGGATGCATATCTTTCAAGCACAAAGAATATAACAGATTATCATAATGAAAACGGAAAGGAATATCTTGAAAGAGACCTGGAAAATATAAGAAAGCTGCTTGAAGAAAACGGAATGCCTGCGAAGGTTGGTGCCGAGGTACTGTTTAATTATTCTCTTAAAAAAGGTGAGACAAAAGCAAATTCGATGGCATTCCTCGGAGTAAATACCGATACAAAGGACTATGATAACTATATTAACGGTACAGCACCTCAGAATCCTAACGAAATAGCAATTCATTATATGCTGCTGGATAAGCTGGAGGCCGCGATAGGTGATACGATGACAATTACCGATCCGGACGGTTCGAGAGACTATATCATTTCAGGTACATTTGAGACCATGACTAACAGGGGCGAAGGAGTAAGATTTCACCAGGATGATGACAGGAACTACTCATACATGAACGGTATCTGGGGAATACAGATCAAGTTCTTAGATAACCCTTCGAAAAAGGAGACGGCAGCACGGTTAGAGAAGATGGAGGCGCTGCTTCCCGAATATGAAATATATACGCCAAGCGGGTTTACGGATAAGACGATCCATTCCGCTGCATATCTTGATGATACCAGATGGCTGGTCCTTTTAGTGGTAATACTGATAAATATCCTGGTAGCCGTGCTTATGGAAAAATCCTTCCTTACAAAGGAACGCGGTGAGATAGCGTGCCTCAAGGCATTGGGATTCAGAGATTCATCGATAATATTCTGGCAGACACTACGAGTTTTCATAGTAATGCTGATCTCGACCGTGATAGCGATAGCTCTTAACAATCCCGTATGTCAGATATCCGTGGGCGGCATATTCAAGAGTATGGGTGCAAAGAAAATTATCTTTGATCCGGATGTATTGGAGAGCTATGTGCTCTACCCCGGTATTATTATCGCAGCGACTTTGTTCGGAGTATTCCTGACAGCTATGTCGGTAAGACACATCAGTGCAAATGAGATCAACAGTATAGAATAAGTTGAAACCGAGGCATTGAATTACGCATGATAATAGCCTTCCCCTCAAGGGGAAGCCTTAAGAGAAGGATCAAAATCAAAAGTTGAAAGAGGAAAAAATATGAGCAGAAATGTATTAGAAGTAAAAGATTTATGCAAAACATACGTAGTAAATAAAAGACAGAATAATGTTTTAAAGAACGTGAACTTTTCAGTGGAAGAGGGCGAGATGATAGCTATCATGGGACCGTCGGGCTCGGGTAAATCAACTCTTCTTTACACCGTATCAGGCATGGACAATATGACCGCAGGTGAGGTGAACTTCTGCGGTAAGGATATTTCCAAGCTTAAGGCTAAGGAGCTTGCTGATGTACGTCTTAATGAGATGGGCTTTATCTTCCAGCAGATGTATATGCTGAAGAACCTGAATATTCTGGATAATATTATATTACCTGCACGCCAGTCTAAGGCAAACAAGCTTTCAAATGCTGAAAAGACCGAGTATGGTAAGAAGCTGATGAAAAAGCTGGGAATTATAGATATCGCAGAAAACGATATCAATGAAGTATCCGGCGGCCAGCTGCAGCGTGCATGCATCTGCAGGAGCATGATAAACAATCCGAAGCTTATATTTGCCGATGAGCCTACCGGAGCACTTAACCGTACCAGCTCAGATGAGGTCATGACAGAGCTCGGTAAGCTTAACAAAGAGGGCACCACTATCATGCTGGTTACCCATGATGCCAAGGTGGCGGCAAAGTGCAGCCGTGTTATGTATATAGTAGACGGCAATATTAAGGGTGAGTATAAACTTGGTAAATTAGAGAAGAATAGCGACATAAGAAGCCGTGAGAGAGGGTTGAACGGCTGGCTTATAGAGCAGGGATGGTAAACGTCATAAGGTGTCACCGAAGGTGATGGAACCTTGTGACTCGGCTCCGCCACAAAGCTGTGGAGTTATTGCAGGCAGTACGAAAATAAAAAATCGACTAATAGTCGAAAAAAGTACTTGACAAACATAAAGTCATACTGTATTATATAGAAAAACCGACCGGTAGTCGAGAAAGGAATACAGTATGAAAAAAGGAGAACAGAGAAAACAGGAACTGTTAAAGATCGCATATCGCATGTTTGTTGAAAAGGGTTATGATAATACAAGCATAGACGAGATCATAGCTGAGGCCGGTATTGCAAAGGGAACCTACTATTATTATTTCCCGAGTAAAGAAGATACATTAGAGGCCGTGATAGATATGATGATAAACGAGGAGGTTGCAAGAGCAAAGGAAGTCGTTGCAAGCCCGATGCCGATCCCGCAAAAGCTGGCGGCGGTCATATATTCACTTCGTCCGGGTCAGGAAGAACAGAATATAGCAAAAGTAGTTGAATCAAACGAAAATATCATACTTCATGATAAGCTTAATAAAAGGCTTATCGCAGAGGCTGTCCCACTGCTTTCAAGTGTAGTAAGAGAGGGCAATGAGACAGGAGTATTTAACTGTGAACAGATAGAGGAACGTGTAAAGATGATCCTGATCATCTGTTCCAGGTTGTTTGATGAAGATGATTTTACTGAAAACGAAGTGACCGCATTCATAGATGTAACAGAGAAAATATTCGGGGCACAGCC
>JAFZJK010000074.1 GCA_017553965.1 Lachnospiraceae bacterium
CAGGCACAGGCCATCGTAGATATGAGACTTAGACAGCTGACCGGTTTGGAAAGAGAAAAGCTTGAAGCCGAGTATGCCGACCTTCAGGAAAAGATCAAAGAATATAAGGCAATCCTCGGTGATGAAAAGATACTGCTCGGAGTAGTAAGAGATGAAGTTGAAGCCATCGGCTCCAAGTACAGAGATCCGAGACGTACTTCAATCGGCTTTGATGAGTATGATATCTCCATGGAGGACATCATTCCCGATGAGGATACCGTTATCGCCATGACCAAGAAGGGCTATATCAAGCGTATGACACTTGATAACTTTAAAAATCAGCATCGCGGCGGCAAGGGCATCAAGGGTATGCAGACCTTAGAGGATGATTATATTGAAGACCTCTTCATGACAACAAATCATCATTATATCATGTTCTTTACAAATAAGGGACGTGTATTCCGTCTTAAGGCATATGAGATCCCCGAAAGTTCAAGAACATCAAGAGGTACTGCGATAGTCAACCTGCTCCAGATCACAGGAGAAGAGAAGATAACCGCTACAATAACCGTACGCGGCTATGACTTCGACAGTTTCCTGCTTATGGCTACAAAGAACGGTATCATCAAGAAGACCAGACTTTCCGAATATGCAAATATCCGTAAGGGCGGACTTATCGCTATATCACTCAGAGATGATGACGAGCTTATCGGAGTTAAGTGTACGGATGATAAGAGTAACGTATTCCTTATCTCCAAGTATGGACAGTGTATCAGATTCTATGAGCATGACGTAAGACTTACAGGCCGTCAGTCCATCGGTGTAATAGGTATGAACCTCGAAGATACGGACGAGGTTGTAGCTATGCAGCTTGATAATCAGGGTGAATACCTGCTCACCGTTTCCGAGTTTGGATACGGAAAGCTTACTCCTATATCCGAGTTCAGTGCACAGCACCGTGGCGGCAAAGGTGTAAGATGCTATAAGATAGTTGAAAAGAGCGGAAATCTGGTAGGTGCTAAGGTTCTTAACCGCGAGAGCGGCGAGATCATCATGATGACCAATACCGGTACTACCATCAGACTCAGTGTAGCCGATATCAGTGTGATCGGTAGAAATACCACCGGTGTTAAGCTGATCAGTATCGATGCAAATAAGGATGTCTTCGTGGCTAGCTTTGCAAGAGTAAAGGAGACGGAAAACGACGCCGATATCGATATGGAGCCGGTAACCTATGTTGAAGGTCCGATGGAAGACTTACCGGAAGAACCGGAAGATGAAGAAGAGATTCCTGAAGAGCCGGAAGATTTAAATAATGAAGAATAAACTATAAAACAGTAAGTCCTCAGACCCGTTGATCCGGATCTGAGGACTTTTTTGATCTTAAATACAAAAAAAGCTGAAAACCATTATGGTATCAGCTTTTTTCTACGTAACGGAGAAGGAGGGATTTGAACCCTCGCGCCGCGCAAACGACCTACACCCTTAGCAGGGGCGCCTCTTCGGCCTCTTGAGTACTTCTCCAGGTTCCGAACTCATAAGTTCAGTATTCTCTTTTCGTTTTTCAACGCAAGTGTTATTCTATCAAAGAAATAGACGCTTGTCAAGGAAAATTTAAACCTATCCCTTTGTTACACGCGGAAAGCACCGCCTTCACTGTCTATCAGCACAGTTACAGGGAAGTTTTCAACCTCCATCTTGCGGATAGCTTCTGTTCCGAGATCATCATATGCTATGACAGTACTGCTCTTAATACACTTGGAAAGAAGAGCTCCGGCACCGCCTGTGGCTCCCATGTATATGGCTTTGTTCCTTTTAATGGCAGCTTTTACGTCATCGCTGCGCCTTCCCTTTCCAACCATACCGGAAAGTCCCAGATCTAAAAGGAGAGGGGTATATTTATCCATACGTGAAGATGTGGTAGGTCCTGCAGACCCTATGACCTGCCCGGGCTTTGCGGGTGTGGGTCCGAGGTAGTACAGTACCGCCCCCTTAAGATCTATGGGAGTAATTCCGTTTTCAAAAAGCTCCGCAGAGGTTATTTCCGACGGCTTTTTCCCGGTCTTTTCCATATATTCGTTGATGGCATCATACATTCTCTTATGAGCAGCATCTCTAGCCGAATACAACGTACCGTTAAGATACAGAACATCTCCGCCCTTTATTTTTAAAGTTTCTTCCTCTGTAAAAGGAAGGGTTATCTTATAATCCATAGTCTGTTCGTTCTCTTTCTTGTATCTTTTACTGTTTTATAAGGTTACTTTTACATGCCTGTTTACATGACAGCACATATTCACTGCCAGCGGAAGTCCTGCTATATGGGTCGGATAAACTTCTATATTGATACCGAGACATGTGAACTTTCCGCCCATACCGCCGGGACCGATATCCAGGTTATTGATCTCTGTATACAGATCCTTTTGCAGCTTGGCCAGATATGCATTATCGGGAAGCACATCTTTAGATACGGTATCTCCCTGTACATCATCAAAATAAGAATGTACGGAATTAAGATTATTGGTGAGCGCTTTCTTTGCAAGCAGAGCGCTCTTTTCAAAGTCTCCGCCTATACCTACTCCCACTACCACGGGAGGACAGGCATTGGGGCCGGCGTCTTTAACGGCGGTGAGTACAGCATTCTTTATGCCGTCTATACCATCAGCAGGCTTAAGCATGAATACCCTGCTCATGTTTTCACTTCCGAAGCCCTTGGGAGCCAGAGTGATCTCAAGTCCTTCTCCGTCCACTATCTCAACATGTATTATAGCGGGAGTATTATCCCCTGTATTTTTCCTTATTACCGGATCGTTAACTACCGATTTTCTTAAATAACCTTCGGTATAACCCTGACGTACACCCTCATTTATAGCTTCGTTAAAGCTGCCGCCTTCGATATGTACATCCTGACCCAAACGGACAAATACTACTGCCATACCCGTATCCTGACAGATCGGGATGCTTTCGTTTCCCGCTATCTCAAGGTTTTCTTTAAGCTGTCCAAGTATTTTCCTTCCCAAAGTATTCTCTTCACTGTCACAGGCGGTATACAGTGAGTTTTTCATATCATCTGCCAGATACAGATTTGCATCGATGCACATTTTCTTTACGGCCTGCGTGATTTCGGCTGTTTTAATTATTCTCAAAGTACGGTACCTCTCTTTTATGATCAAAACTACAAGGTATATGATACTATTTTCCTTCATCGTTTTCAAGCAGAATTAGGACCGGTTTAAACAGTTTTTAAAAAGCGGTCTGTTTACCGGCAATTATTGTTGTGGTATAAATAAATTATATGATATAATTTTTTAGAAATATGTCAGGTTTTTTGATATAAAATCGTCTATATTATGTAAGGATACTTCAGCAAGACAAAAGAAAGGAGGCTGTATGGATAAACAAGAGTATATCCGGCTGGTTGAAAAATACTATGAAGATATCAAAAGAGTAGCATTTGCCGGATGTAAAGACATGTATGATGCAGAAGATATAACGCAGACTGCATTCATGAAGCTTCTTAAAACTTCCGAAAGCTTTGAAGAAGATGAAAACATAAAAAAGTGGCTCATAAGAGTTGCCGTAAATGAATATAAATCTCTTTGGCG
>JAFZJK010000075.1 GCA_017553965.1 Lachnospiraceae bacterium
ACATAACGGTGAAAAAGTTGAAAATGCCGTTAAGACGATTGCAGGAGCTTGGGCAGAGGCCGGTTTCATAACAGCAGAGGATCTGACGTATCTTAAAGAAAATGTAAGCTATCCATGGAGTATGATAGATAAGATCACTCCCAGACCTGATAAGAAGGTTGAAGAGATGCTTATAGCGGACGGAATAGATGAAATTAAACCGTTTGTTACCCCTAACGGTACATATATTGCAGCATTTGTAAATGCAGAGAGACCTCAGTATCTTGTTATAGAGGATGATTTCCCGAACGGAAGACCTGCACTTGATAAGGCTAGAGGGATCATTTTTACGGACAGGGATACCGTAAATAAAGCAGAGAGAATGAAGGTATGTACCTGTCTTAATCCTCTTCATACAGCACTTGCGGTATACGGATGCATGCTCGGATATACATCTATCTCAGCCGAAATGAAGGATACGGAACTGGTAAATCTTATCACAAAGATGAGCAGGACTGAAGGTATGCCGGTAGTGGTAAATCCCGGGATCTTAGATCCCGAAAAGTTCCTTAATGAGTGCCTTACTGAGCGCTTCCCCAATCCTTTCATGCCGGATACTCCTCAGCGTATAGCAACAGACACTTCACAGAAACTGCCCATCAGATACGGTGAGAACTTTAAGGCTCATATCGAAAAGGGAGATGTTACCGATTTAAAATATATGCCGCTTGTTATAGCAGGATGGCTGAGATACTTGCTTGCTGTCGATGATAACGGAGAAAGCTTTGAGCCTTCGTCCGATCCTTTGCTTACTACCGCACAGGGCATGTTAAAGAATATCAGTTTTGGCAGAAGTGATGTAAGAGAAGACGAGCTTTGCGAGATCCTTTCCAATGAAGTCATATTCGGTACCAATCTGAACAAGGCCGGACTTGCTCCGATCATATGTAAGTATTTTAACGAGCTCAATGCAGGAAAGGGTGCTATAAGAGCTACCTTAAAGAAGTACTGTGATTAAAAATGTTGAATATCAGAGAAATAAAAAAAAGCCCAAACGGGCTTTTTTTATTTTTATAGTTTTCTAAGTACCTGAACCGCATTGTCCTTTACGATCACGTCGTAGTGTTCCTTAAAGTACTCGATGTCAAGCGGGCCGGGGCGTTCTGATGTAACATACTCGGATATGATGTTACATATCTTGTTAAACTGCTCCGGAGTGTGCTTTGACATGCATACTACCAGGTAGTAAAGACCTGTATCGGGGTTTTTGTACAGGGTATTTTCTCCGTTATAGTGCTTATATATAACCTTCGAAAGCCTGATCACCTCGTCTAATGAATCGAAGCTGTAGACCTTGCTGATGTTTTTAAGTGATATCTCTACACCGGCTTCCTCGGGATTAAATATCTTGGAAGCTAACGGATCGCCTAAAAGCTTATTTAAATGCTCCATGCACCCTAAGACTTCGTCAGCGTATACTCTTTCCTCGTTTGAGAGGATCGGGTCAGACTCATCGGGCGGTGCAGTAAAGTGTGAAAAACGGGTATCAAGCTCCTCAGGATCGTTAACCTTGGTCATTACAAGTACCAGGCAGTCCTGAGACACAGGGATGGCTTCTATCATAAGAGGAGTATCTTCTATCTGGAAGTTCAGCTCCACAAATGCTCTTTTACATATTTCAACAAACAGTTCTTTTACTTTTTCACTTCCGTACGCAAGCTCGCTGATTTTCAGCTGGCGGCTGTAAAGATCTTCTTTTGTAAGGGTGCAGCGTATCTGATTTTCATTAATACGTTCTATATTCATAAACACACCTCCTCCCTCTTTCTCTATATTAATTATCGGACAAAACCCGTCGATTATTAATATATTTATTAAGGGTACTTGAAGTATAATCATTTTATTCATTTAAGTCAATTAAAAGTTGATAAAATAATTGATTTTTTTAAAATTTTATAATATACTGAAAATGGTTTTATGAGACTGCGGAAAGGAGGCATGACGGCCAAAGCAGGAAAATACAGGATCATTTCACAGATATGCGACCACAGTGACAGCACGGTATGGCTTGCAGAGCATACAAATCTACATGTGAAAAGGATCATCAAGGGCATAAAAAAGACGTCACCGTATCATGACCGTCTCGTAAGAGAAGCCCATCTTTTAAAAAATCTTAAACACCCGTTTATTCCGGAAATCTATGACTTGGATGAGGACGATGATCACACTTATATCATCGAGCAGTACATAACGGGAAAATCTTTGAGAAGTCTTTGTGAATCAAGACTTCTGTCGGAGAAAGAAATATTTCATTTCATTATCCAGATAAGCAACATTATCAATTACCTTCATTCACTTCCCGATCAGATTATATATCTTGATATCAAGCCCGATAATATTATCATTTCGGACAATGACTGTTTTTTGATCGATTTTGGAAGCGTTTATCCCAACAATTCCCACGATACCAAAATATTTGGAACAAGAGCATATGCTTCACCCGAACAGTTAAATGGCGGTAAACTGACTAAAAGTTCCGACGTTTATTCTATGGGAAAGCTTTTGGAATATATGCTCACACACGGAAATGTGTCGAACAAAACAGAAAAAGCATTTAAAAAGATCGTTGACCGGTGTATTGAGAAAAACATCTGGCACAGGATAAACAGTATTGAAGGGTTGATAGCACGAATTAACGAAATACAGAAAAATACGAGCAGTTTTTCCATAAAACCTGTCCGCGTTGCATTTGCGGGTGCTGCCCATAACACAGGCACCACATATCTTTCATTGCTTTTTTCGGGTTACCTGAATTCTTTGGGACACAAATGTACATACGCGGAAGCAAACGATTCCGGAGCATGGTATTCACTGGCCGGTATGGTAGAAAACAATCGAGCGCTGGCCGGGCTTGAAACATTGTCTCGAAAAAGCTATGAATACATTCCCGAAACCGGGAACGATCTGATAGCCGATCACGGCTGTTTAACAAAGGATATGCCGGAAGATTTCTATAGGTCCGATATTGTCTGCATCACTCTTGGAAACCAAAGCTGGGAAATTGATGAAGCTGTAAAAGCAAAGGCATTGTCGCGCAGATGCAGAAAAAGGATCTTTCTTGTCACACCTGCCCAGAAGATAAGCGGGTTTACCGCCGAAGCTCTGGACGGTGAGAAATATCTGGCAGTCCCCTACATAGCCGGTCCTGACGAAATACTAAAAAATACGGAGGTGAAGACCGTACTTCACGAACTTGCTGTATATGCAGGTATCATAACGGAATAGGAAATAAACATGTTTAGCGGTAAAAGTAAAAAAACAAAAAACGGTATAAGAAGCCTTAAAAGGATAGGTGTTTTGGGGCTCGGTCCACGCTCGGGGACCACTCACATAGCGGTGGCGGTAAGCAATTTTTTAAGTGACGAAGCAGGTCTAAAGGTGGTTTTATGCGAACAGAACCGGAGCAGTGATATTGACGCACTTATATTATCTCTCGGTGCCGGAAAAGCAGAGCACAGATACACGTATCACAGGGTCACATATATTGCAGGCGACAGTGCGCAACAGGTTTTAGATACCGACTGTGACTGTATGGTATTTGATCTTGGACACAACTTTAGTACTGCGTTAAATACTTTTCAGTATTGCGATATCAGGATCGTAGTGGGTACAGATGCTCCGTGGCGAAGGGAAGAATACCGTATTTTGGAGGAACTTGCGGCAGGAGGTACGGATATCTCAAACTGGAGACTGTTTATCAATCTCGGAAACAGGAAATATATAGAAGAGAAAGCAAAGTACGGGATGATAACGGGCTGTTTTCCGTTTGAACCCGATCCTGTATATCCATGCCGTGCAACAATCGATTTTTTAATGGAAGCACTTAGTTAATGAAAAATCTAATTGCACATAAAATATTATATCACAAAAAATACATGAAAATTTCATGAAACACACCACACATTTTTAACACACAACTACTTAGTGCGGGCATATCCATACAATAAAAGTATGTTTATCAACCCGCACTTTCTGTATATAAAAATTTAAGTTTTCTTTTTGGAACATATATGGTAAAATCTTATGAAAGACGTTAAAGGAGTATTACCATGTATTATTTTATCGTTAACCCGGGCTCGCAGACCGGAAAGGCAAAAAACCTCTGGAATGATCTTGAGGACCGGTTAAAAAATGCAGGGATAGATTATAAAGTAAGCTTTACCACCATACAGAATGATGCCGAAAAGATAGCTGCCCGCATATGCCGCGAGCATCCTGAGATGAAAAGGATAGTGCTGGCCGGCGGTGACGGAACTGTTAATGAAGGTCTGAACGGTCTGTACGGATATGACAGTTTTATACTCGGATACATACCCATGGGCTCGAGCAATGATTTTGCCCGCGGACTCGGTATCCCGCAGGATCCGGCAAGCGTCATGGAAAATACCGTACATCCCAGGCGCTGCATACGTATAGATAACGGACTGGTCATATCGGAAGACGGTGACATAGTCAGAAAATTCGGTGTCAGCTCCGGTATAGGCTATGATGCGGATATATGCGAAAAGGCTCTTCATTCAAAGCTCAAGAAGTTCCTTAACAAATTCGGTCTTGGTAAGCTGGTATATTACATGATAGGTTTTATACTGATATTTACCAGCAAAGCCCGTAAGGCTGTTGTCGTAATAGACGGAAAGCGTACCATAAAGTGCAACAGACTGCTTTTCGTAGCTGCCATGAACACACGCTATGAAGGAGGCGGAATGCCTATGGCACCCGCAGCCAATCCGTACGACGGAAAGATAACGGCATGTGTGGCTCATGATATTTCGAGGCTTAAGCATCTTTTCCTTATGACAAAGATAATCAAGGGAAAGCATATCAATTATAAAGGGGTTGACCAGGTTACTGCCAAGACGATCGAGGTAAAAGCAGAAGCACCTATGACAATACATACGGATGGCGAGATAGTCGGGAAAAACGACCATGTAACCTTCTCTGTATTCCCTGAAAAGATAAAGATGATGATTTGACGGCTTGCTAAGAAGCTATCATTCGGTTAGGAGGTAATAATGGCATCATCCAGATCAAGCAGCACAAGCAGTTCAAAATATAAGATAGTTTTGAATTCTCCCGTTATACTTACATTTGCCGCTATATGTGTAGTAGCGTTTATACTTGGAGAACTCACACATAACAATACCAACGCCGCTGTGTTTAGCGTGTACCGCTCATCACTTACCAGTCCTCTTACATATGTCAGGTTCTTCTGCCATATATTCGGGCATGCATCTATTGAGCATATGACCGGAAACCTTATGACCATACTTATCTTAGGGCCCATGCTTGAGGAACGTTACGGCGGAAAGATACTGGTATGTACTATAGCGGTGACAGCACTTGTCACAGGTATAGCTCACTTTATCCTATTCCCGGGCTCAGCACTCATGGGTGCCAGCGGAGTGGTATTTGCGTTTATACTCCTTGCATCTTTTACAAGCTTTAAAGATAGAGAGATCCCGCTTACATTTATTCTTGTAGCGGTTCTGTATCTCGGTCAGCAGATATACCAGGGAATATTCGTAAGTGATAATGTATCACAGTTCACACATATCCTTGGCGGTATCACCGGTTCTGTAATAGGTTATAATCTGAACAAAAAGTAAATTATAAAAAAGAAACCCGGAACGATCCGGGTTTCTTTTGCTTTCATGGTATTATATTGGTTGTTAACTGGTCTTTTTTACTGCGGTGGGTGAGATACCGAATCTCTTTTTAAAGAGCTTACTGAAGTGATATGCATCGTCATATCCGACACTGTCGGCAATCTCTCTGACATTCATATCACTGGATGATTCCAGCAGTTCCTTTGCTTTATCGAGACGTATGTTTATAAGGTATCTTATAGGGGTGTCGCCTGTTACCATCTTAAATATTTTTGAGATGTAGAATGGGCTTACATACATATTTTCTGAGATAAGCTCGAGGGATATCTTTTCCGAATAATGCTCCTCGAAGTAAAGTATGATCTCTTCCACGATCTTGTTTTTGTTGATCGATTCGAAGGCAACATGACCGCCGGGCTCGCCGGGGAGCTGTTCATCACGGAGTACTGCAAGCATATACTGCATAAGATAGGACTGCATCATGTAATAACGGCCTATCTTGTATACATCGTTTTCGGCACTCATGGATGTACAGAGTCTCATAAGCTTTTGCTTTAATTCGGGTCCAGTTTTATATACGGGGAGACTTCTTAACATAAAGTGATTGGGTTCCATACCGGTGAGGCAGAAATCCGATACTCCGATAAAAAATTCATAGGTAGGTGTATTTTTATTGGCTACAAAAGCCTGATGATAACAGCCGGGATTAAATACCAAAAGGTCACCCTCCTCAACATCATAGAAGGTGCCGTCTATCTTATATCTTCCTTTACCTGACATGATAAAAGCCAGTTCCACATGCTCGTGGCAGTGGTAGCGCTCCTCGTCCTTGGTACGTATACCCTTCCAGGTATATAGAAAGGTCGGGTTAAAATCATAAGCTATTACGCTGTCTGTTTTCTGCATATGTACCTCCGTGGATTTATCGATAGTTAAGATTATAGCACTAAAAATGATAAAAAACAAAGCTTTTTTTATTTGACTTCGATTGTTTTTTTTGAGATAATGAAATCGGAGTGATCAGTAGTTATTTGATGCATCATTTTGTTACTTAAGGAAATGCGGAAAACGTTTCCGGGTTACTATGATAAGCGGAAGAAAACGGGATTATGAAAACAAAGAACCATATCGGACTTATGTACTTTATAGTACATTTTATAATTGAGATAACCTGTTATTATATAGCATTTTCATATGTGAATGACGCACAGTTTATGATTCTTGCGTTTCTTTACGATATGCTCGCTTTCATCCCCGAAGGCTTTTACGGGATGCTGAATGATATAGGATTAAAGATACACTTCGGTTATATAGGCATGATAATAGCCGGAGCTGCGCTTCTGATGTTTGCATTTGATGTGAAGCCTGTTATAGCCATAGTGACAGTAGCCATAGGTAACGGCATGATACATGTGCAGGGGGCCCAGATGACTTTAAGGTCTTCAGGAGGTAAGATGTTCCCGAGCGCATTGTATGTGGCGGGCGGTTCATTCGGCGTGGTTACCGGAAGACTGCTGGCAGCAGGCGGGGTACCTGTGGTGCCTGTCATCATCATACACTGTCTTATGGTCATACCCATTATACTCGCTGATAAGCAGAAGGAGAGAGTATTGGCGGGAGAGCTTGCAGACTACAACTACGCGGACGAGAAGACCGGGCGGGGACTCGTGATAGGCATAGCAGTTTTCATAGTGATATTGAGGGCTTATATGGGCAGTGTCGTTCCCACATCATGGAATGATGACTCCGTGACGCTGATACTTCTGTTTTCTTCCTTAGGACTCGGCAAAGCCCTGGGCGGGTACCTGATAGATAAGATAGGTATGAGGATTACTGTATTTATCAGCACCATATGTTCACTGCCGTTTCTGATATTCGGCGATAAGCTCATGGTGGTCTCCCTAATAGGGCTTATGCTTTTCAGTATGACTATGGCGGTAGCTCTGGGACTTCTGGTATCCGTTATGAAGGAGTATCCGGGTCTCGCCTTCGGACTGACCACAGTGGGATTGTTTTTCGGAGTATTTATCGCAGCATTTATAAAATTTGACGATCTGTTTGTAAACTGCGTGAGCTTAGCTGTTATGACACTTATCAGCTACTTTGCATTAAGGCTTATAATCCGGAAAGATAAGAAAAATGGAAGTAATTAGACAATTGGCTTTAACCCTTGCACTCACATTGGTCATTGAGATAACCCTGGCGGTGCTGTTAAGGGTAAGAGGTACTTTTGATATCATATTTTTGATACTTATCAACTGTATAACCAACCCGACCGTAAATGTCATATACGGCCTTATAATAGGGTGTACCGATATAGAGGCGTGGAGTTTCGCGGGCTGGGTGGTCGTGCTCATACTGGAGTTTCTGGTATGGATAGCAGAGGCGTTAATGATAAAGAAACTGTTGGAATATAAGAGGATTAAGCCGATGCTGTTATCGTTGATACTTAATGTGTCTTCGTTCCTTATAGGGCTTGTGATATTTTAAAGGTGGTGAGTAGTATGATGGGGATGGTTTATTTTCTTGATGTATTGGGATACGCAGGACTATTATTAATATATGGTTTGCCGGCGGTTTTATTTGTAATATTATGTGTACTTGGGATAATAACTGCAAGTGCATATGATGCATATAAGAATAATACCACAAAAGCTTCCGGAGAACCTAAATGTACGAAAAAAAAGTTAAAGACATTGATCATTATTGATGTCGTTTATGGTGTTTTGATGTTGGGTACTATTATTTCGATCGTTTTATTTATTAATGGAGTTTTATTTTAGTGTGTGTTCCGGCAATAGTTATCTTGGAGGAATAGGTATGGATATAGGATATTTTCTTGATATGATGGATCCGGGAGCATTGGTGACGGTCCTAATTGTGCCGCTGATCGTTTTAATACTTGTGGTGGTCTGGGCAATCATTATTATATGTAAGATTGTATCAGATAGAAAAGCTGATAAGATGGATCCTAATGTCAGACCGGCGGATTGGGCAGAAAATCGAAATGAAGAAAAAGATATTGACAATTAGGGCAAAATGTACTAATATTCGTTCTATGTATAGGCAAAAACGATGATGGAGACAGTAGCGCGTACAGGAAAAGCACAGTGAGCCTGCGGCAGTGGAAAGCAGGTATGAGTACTTACGAGGTGAACATCACTCCGGAGTTTTATGACTGAACCGGCAGTAGGTCATAACGGTTTCCCCCGTTACAGGGATCGGCATGAAAGCGGAAAGTGCCTGCTTACAGGGATTTTTGCGGAGTGCTTACAAAATAGGTGGTTAAAATACGGCGGCTGTATTCCTGTTTTGGAGTAGAGCCGCTTACTTTTTTCAGAGGAGGAAAGAATATGTTCAAAAAAGTTACCACCGACATGAATTTTGTCGAGAGAGAAAAACAGGTGGAGCAGTTCTGGAAAGATGAAGATATCTTTAAGAAAAGCATGAAGCTCCGTGAAGGCTGCCCTACATATACCTTCTATGACGGACCGCCTACAGCAAACGGCAAGCCGCACATCGGCCACGTGCTTACCCGTGTTATAAAGGATATGATCCCCAGATACCAGACCATGAAGGGTAAGTTTGTTCCCCGTAAGGCTGGTTGGGATACCCATGGACTTCCCGTAGAGCTTGAAGTAGAGAAGATGCTCGGTCTTAACGGCAAGGATCAGATCGAGCAGTACGGTATGGAGCCCTTCATCAAGAAGTGTAAGGAATCCGTATGGAAATATAAGGGAATGTGGGAGGATTTCT
>JAFZJK010000076.1 GCA_017553965.1 Lachnospiraceae bacterium
AGGTAAAGGACAGCGTATCGGAATATTCGCCGGCAGTGGTGTAGGAAAAAGTACGCTGCTCGGTATGTTTGCAAGAAATACCAGAGCTGACATAAACGTTATCGCTCTTATCGGAGAGCGTGGAAGAGAGGTACGTGAGTTTATAGAACGAGACCTCGGAGAAGAGGGTATGAGACGTTCTGTGGTAGTAATAGCTACATCGGATAAGCCTGCCCTTGCCAGAAAAAAAGCAGCCAAAACTGCTACAGCCATAGCAGAATATTTCCGTGACCAGGGTAAGGATGTGCTCCTTATGATGGACTCACTTACACGTTTTTCAATGGCTCAGCGTGAGATAGGTCTGGCAGCGGGTGAACCTCCCGTATCACGTGGATATCCGCCGAGTGTTTACTCGGAGATGCCAAAGCTTTTGGAGCGCGCCGGAAAAGGTGCTGTAGGCTCTATTACAGGGCTATATACCGTACTTGTAGACGGTGATGATTTTAACGAGCCTATAACCGATACCGCAAGAGGTATATTAGACGGACATATAGTGCTTTCGAGAAAGATAGCGGCCAAAGGGCATTACCCTGCTATCGATGTACTCTCGAGCATATCCCGTGTTATGAGCTCGATAGTTACCAAGGAACAGAAAAAGCTCGCGGCTGAGCTTAAAATGGTAATGGCTACATATAACGAATCGGAAGACCTTATAAATATCGGTGCGTATAAGCCCGGAGCAAACAAGAACATCGATTATGCGATCGAGAAGATCGATGCGGTAAATGCTTTTCTGTGTCAGGGAACCGATGAAAAGTTTACCTTCGATCAGACGTTAGCCGAGCTTAAGGCGATTTTTGAATGAGGATAAAAGGTACGTGTTATGACTAAGTTTACTTTCCGCCTGGAAAGTATCCTGTCCATTAAGTTAAAGCTTGAGGAACAGGCCAAGATGGAATTCGGTGCCGCCAAGATGAAGCTTAATGAGGAACAGGATAAACTTGAAGGGCTTTTCGATAAGAAAAGTGAATACGAGGAAGAGCTTAAAAGGCTTTACAGCGATGATCTGGATGTAAAACGTATAAACGGGACAGCCAGGGCTATCGATATCGTGGATGAGCAGATCAAACTGCAGAAATATGCCGTAAAGCGTGCTGAAAAACAGGTCGATCTGGCCACACAGAAGCTTAATACCGTTATGCAGGAAAGAAAGAGCATGGAAAAGCTCAAGGAAAACAGATTCGCTGAGTACATGAGAGAGTATAACGAGGAAGAAAGCAAGCAGACTGACGAGCTTATAAGCTATCAGTACGGCAAGGTTGAAGAGTAGAGGTTGATATGGCTAAAAAAGACAAGAATAACGAAAATGTGGAAGAGAAAGGCGAGGGTATAGGCAGCAAAATAGGTACTATAGTACTTATTATCATTATCGTGCTTGTATGGCTTGCTATTTTTGCACTTCTTGTAAAAATGGATGTCGGAGGTATGGGTACTAAATTAAGACCGCTCATAAAGGATGTACCGGTACTGAATATGATATTACCCGAAGTTGACGATGACGTGCTCATTGCCGAGAAAAATTATCCGTACAAAAATATCGATGAGGCTGTTGAGGTCATAAAGAAGCTTGAGGCAGAGATCGATGAGCTGAAAAATAACGCCGATGCTTCTTCTAAGAGGATCATAGAGTTGCAGAATGAGGTGGCAAGGCTTAAGAAATTCGAGGATGACCAGGCTGCATTTGAGGAGAGAGTAAGAAGATTTGACGAAAAGGTTGTATTTAATTCAAATGCACCGGATATAGAGGAATACAAGAAGTTTTACGAGGAGATCAACCCCGAAAATGCAGAAGAGATCTACAGACAGGTTATAGAGCAGCTGGCATATGACAATATGATCAAGGAAAAAGCCGACCTGCTTAAAAACATGAAGGCAGCACAGGCGGCTGCAGCACTTGAAGAAATGACCGCCGACCTTGAGTACACCTGTAAGATACTTTTAAGCATGAAACCTGTTGAAGCGACTGCGATTATGGACAAGATGGACTCTCTGTTTGTAGCCCGTCTGCTCCAGACCATGCACGACATGGACGAGGCATATTATAAAAAGATCTCAAAGAATTTTACAACCGAATAAAAAAATTTGATTTTTTTCGGCAGAAGAGGTTACGAAAATGACCTTTTCTGCCGAAAAATATATAGAGTGAATTTTATGTTTTTTACTCTGAATATTCAGGAAAGGAGGAAGAGGATGACAGCAGTTAATTTGAACGCTTTGGGAAGTGTTCAGCAGATCGTTCAGCCGGCATCGGTAACTCCGGTAAAAGCAGCAGATACTGCAAAGACTGATTTCGCCAAGGTCATGAACGGCAAGGTAAGCGAACGCGGAGCTAATGCAAGAGTTAATCCTGAGGACGGAGTAAAGACAAATACTCCTACCACACGTAAGGAAATAACCAATTCCGACAGAACAAAAGCTTTTTCAAAACAGGAAAAGAAGCCTGTGAGCAAGAAAGAGCAGTTGGCTCCCGAGACAGCAAACGAGATGATGGCCGGTGCGGCACAGGTGTTAAACATTACACCCGAGGAATTAAAACAGGCACTTGATGCTTTGGGACTCGAGCTTGGTGATCTTACCGACAGAAACAATGTTGCACAGCTTATCCTGATGCTTAACGGATCCGGAGATATTTCGGATATGCTTATAGACAACGGGATGCTTGAGACGTTTAACGAACTGAATGATTTTATAGCTGAAACACTTGAAACATCAGGCATGAGTGCCGAGGAGTTTAAGAACGCTCTTGAGGTATTCGGGAAAAACAACGGAAATGAAGTGACCGAGGTAAAGCCCGAGCTTAGCGAAAGAGTTGAAGCAGAAAAGCCCATTGATGTCGACGGCGAGGTTTCAAATGAAGCAGCTATCGGACAGACCGAAGAAGCAATAACCTTTGAGGTTACAAGATCGGGTGAGGAAGGTAGCAGCACAGGTTTTTCAGACAGATCATCTAAGGGTACGGAACAGGATGTGCATACAGTAACAGGTGCAGTTGAAGGTTTTGTAAGAAATCTTGAGATGACGGTAGAACAGACCGGTGAAGTAGTCGAAGAACAGCAGGTTAGTATCCGTGATATCGTATACCAGGTGGTACAGAGGATCAGAGTTAATATCTCTCCTGAAAACACCAGCCTTGAGATGAGACTTAATCCCGAGAATCTCGGAAGAGTTTCGATCAATATCACATCTAACAACGGAGTTATGACAGCCAGGATCGATACCGAAAACCAAAAGGCAAGAGAAGCTATCGAGAGCCAGCTTCAGATACTCAAGGAAAACATCGAAGCCAAGGGTATCAAGGTTGAAGCAGTGGAAGTAAGGATCTCCGATTTCAACATGGCTAACAATACCGAAACCGGTAATAATGAGCAAAGCGCAAACGGTGAAGAAAACCGCGGTAGCAGAAGAAACCGTCAGGTATTCGAACAGGGTACGGAAGATGAGATAACCGAAGCCCAGAGGATAGCCAGAGAAGTACTTGCAGACACAGGAAGTACGGTAAGTTACAGAGCATAAAACTTATGCGGAAAGGAGAAAAATGGCAGATAACAACATAGGAATGGGAATGACCGGTAAGGTTGATACTTATGAGTATGTCCGCAAAGCCACCGGTACCGAAAAATCCGATACACGCGGGACTACGGATCTCGGAAAGGATGCTTTCTTACAGCTCCTTGTATGCCAGATGCAGAACCAGGATCCCATGAATCCTAACAGTGATACCGAATATGTAGCACAGTTGGCACAGTTCTCACAGCTTGAACAGCTTCAGAACTTAAGCAACGAATCAGAAAAATCACAGGCATTCTCACTTGTAGGAAAGTATTGTGTATTCCAGGTTAAGGATTCAAACGGTAATGTTTCTTATCCTGAAGGCTTGATCGATTCGGTTAATATTTCAGGCAAGAATGTAACCTTAACAGTAGGAGAAAACAGTTACAAGTACGAAGAGCTTTACACTGTTATGAACAGTGCAGCGGCAGCAGCCGGCGAGGATGTAACAGAGGAAGCAAGCGAGGAAGTTTAAGCCTGATCTTTCTGGGATAAGGAGACGAAATGGCAATTGATGTTTTTAACAGATTTCCTTCCGTCCCTATAGTAACGGGTCCGAAGGACTTAAGATCTGATATTAAAGAAAAACGACCGGTAAGAGAGGGCGCCTCGTTTGAAAGCATACTGAAGGCAAAAACTTCCGGAAACGGGGAGCTTAAGATATCAAAACATGCAGGTGAAAGGCTTCTGCAGAGAAATATAGACTTAACGGATAACCAGTGGCAAAGACTTGAATCCGGAGTAAAGAGAGCAGAGCAAAAGGGCATAAGAGAATCTCTTATCATGGTTGATGATGTGGCTTTTATAGTCAATGTAAACAGTAACACGGTGATAACCGCGGTAGATGAAAACGACGACAAGGTTTTCACCAATATAGACGGAGCAGTTATAGCTTAAAATACGCTGGACCTTTTTAAGGAGAGCGCACGGCAGTTGATCGCCTGATACTGCCGGATTAAGCAGTTTTTTAGAGCAATCGGTGATTGCAGATTGGAGTTCATTATGATGCGTTCATTATATTCCGGTGTTTCCGGACTTAAGGTTCATCAGACAAAGATGGACGTTATAGGTAACAATATTTCTAACGTTAATACAATCGGTTTCAAGAGCAGCCAGGTTAATTTCTCGGATATTTTATACCAGACAACAAGTGATGCTACAGGTCCTAACCCCGAGGCACGTACAGCCGGTATAAATGCGAAGAAGATCGGTCTCGGTGCATCGGTTTCTTCCATTTCCACCATTACCACATCCGGTGGTTCACAGAGAACAGACAATGCTCTTGATATCATGATAGAAGGAAACCAGTTCTTTATCGTTGATAAAGGCGGTTCAAATTATTTCACCAAGGCCGGTGATTTTACGGTTGATGCCAGCGGACTTCTGTGTAATACAGGCGGCTGCAAGGTTATGGGATGGCAGGTTGACCCTAACGATCCTACCAAGTGCGTACATGACCGCGTTACCGAGTTAAGAGTTAAGTCGGAGTCTACAATGTATGTACCTCCGGAGGGAACAGAGAACGTATATTTCTCAGGAAATATCGATTATAAAGATAGTCAGCTTACAAGTGATACAGGAAAGACAACAACCCTTTCTTTCTATGACAAGCTGGGCCAGAATTACATGGCTATCCTTAACTTAAAGCAGCCTGCAGATGCTGAAAATAACGGCGTTTACAAGGTTACCATTACCGATATCCTTGATGCCAACCGTGAGTCTATCTTCGTTAAGAAGAATGTGGATGAGAATAATAATGTTACTTACAGCGCTTCTGAGATCACAAGCTTTTCATTCGGTGGCGAAGAGATCTCTGTAGGTGAGATAGATGAAGAAACAGGTAAGGTTACCATAGAGGGTGAAGGCATTGATCTTAAGTTTAACCCCTCAAACGGTAAGTTTATAAGTGTCGGTGCGGAAGAAGGCGCCAAGTCGGTTTCATTCTCGATA
>JAFZJK010000077.1 GCA_017553965.1 Lachnospiraceae bacterium
TAAGCCTTAAGTGTGATTCTCATTACCTGATTTGCCATAAAAAAAGTCTCCTCCTTTTCGCACTTTTTTGGAAAGTACAACAAGCGGCGACTGTACACTCACCCGTGTGTTTCATGTCTTCCTCATAATAAAGACCGGGTCCGACCCGGCTGAAAAACAGTGATTTACTCACGGTTTATCTGCTCGCGGCAGAAATTTAATTGTACAGTGACTTGTCGTCAGTTTTGTAAACTTGACATTCGCTCCACGGAAAACCTGCAGTTTTTACGCTGCAGCAACCTCACGCTTCTACGCTATCAACTCACAGCAAGAGACATCATACCACGGATTAAAATAAATTGCAAGTATTTTTTTCAAAATTTTTTCATATACCGGACGAGGTCACCATATATTATAAAAAACCTCCGCAGTAATAAGCGGAGGTTTCTACTTATATATATGTAGTTTATTTTTCGTCGCTCATGACATCGGTAAGTTCAAAGTCTTCCGAAAGGAGCACGGAGAGGTCTGCGTTCTTTTCAACTACCAGACGTTTCGACTGGTTGAGGATAGCTTCTTCTATCTTGTTACGGGCAAGACGTCCGTTGCCTGCATCTGCGGCACGTACCATCTGTACTGCGTTAAAGTATGTGGTAAGTGCAGGGTATGCACCTTCGTCTATGGTGTAACCCTTTGACTTTGCTATGGACTTTGATATCTGAAGCAATTCTTCACCTGTGTAATCCGGGAAGTTGATCACATTCGGGAAACGGGACTTAAGTCCTGAGTTCGCTGTAAGGAACTCTGCCATTTCGTTCGAATATCCCGCAAGGATGACGATCAAGTTTTCACGGTTATCCTCTATGCCCTTTACAAGTGTATCGATTGCTTCAAGTCCGAAGCTGTCATCCTTTCCGCGGTATAAGCTGTATGCCTCATCTATAAAGAGTACACCGCCTATAGCGGATGATATTACCTGGTTGGTAAGAGGTGCTGTATGGCCTACATAACGTCCTACTAAGTCCGCACGGGATACTTCCACAAGCTGACCGCCGGTAAGTACGCCGATAGCCTTAAGATACTTGCTTATGATACGTGCAATGGTGGTCTTTCCTGTTCCGGGGCTGCCGGTAAAGATCATATGCTTGCTGACCTCGCTGGTCTTTAAGCCCTCTTCTGCCCTGCGCTTCTGTACCTGATAGTACTCCTCCAAGCTAAAGATATATTCCTTAACCTTTGACAGACCTACTATAGCATCCATTTCCTTCTTGATCTCTTCTATCTCGCCTCTGAAGCCCTCAGGAAGGAGTGCCGAAAGGTCTATAACCTCTGTTCCGTATTTAGCGCTGATCTTTCCATCGGCTACAGAAAGTATTAGTTCCGCATCCTTGGGGTAGTCACCTTCAAGCTTTGCCTGAGCAAGCGCCTGAAGTACGGACTCATAAAAGTCCTGGACTCCCTTAAGTCCTGCCTGACGCTCCGAACGGGATACACTGTAATCAAGGAAACCGTCTTCAAACCCAAGCTTAAAGAAGAAACGGTTAGCTGCCTTGGTCTTAAGCTCTTCCATTTCGCCTTCGGCTATCTTACGGATCGCATCAGCCTCAAGCTCTTTTGTGGTACATACATCACCTAAAGCATTGATAAATGGTGCACCCATAACTCCGGCTGCCTTATCAAGCGATTTTTCCGTTATAAATATAAGGTATTTTCCGGTAGCTGTAAATGCACTTACTGCCTCGCTGGCAAGCGAGTTCTGTACATTTACGAGCTGTCCCTTCTGCATTATATAACGCTCGGAGAGCTGGAATCTGCCGTCTATTACAAGCGAAGCGATATGTGACAGGAATGAAGGATGACAGTTTTCGAAATTTTCAAAAAGCACTATCCTCGAATTGCATGAAAGAGCTGAGAATATATCCTGTAAAAACAGCTTTTCCATGGATGCATCCGTATATATGCCAAGGTCGAGTACCCTGATATCCGCATTGCGGAGGATACCGCGCTTATTAAGCTCTTTTGCTGTAGCTGTAAGTGCAAAGTGCTTACCTGTGTCGTTTTTACCGGTAAGCATAATGGTATTAAGAGCCTTGGGATTTTCCGGAGGCATAACAAGAGGACGCTTAAATGCTATAACAAGCTTCTTTATAAAGTCCTCCTGACCAAATACCGTCTTATTTATCTCATCTGCAAGTCCAGCAAATTTCTCTAAAGATGCTTCTCTGGATGCAGAAAGCTCTTCTTCCGTCTTGGGAGCTACAGAAGCTACAGCAGCTGAAGCCTCATTGATAGCAGAAGTCTGTGCAGCTATACCACTCTGAGGAGTTGTACCCGCTGCTGCCTGCCCTCCGTCAAGCCCGAAGTCCTTCATCCAGGAATTATCCGGAGCTGCTTCTATACCAAAGTCATCCTTCAGAGAGTTGGTATAATTATCAAGAGCCTGATTAAGCTTTTGCTGATTATCAAGAAGCTGCTGACGCACCTGATCATTTTTAGCTTCGGCTTCTTTTCTTCTCTTATCAGCCTCGATCATGGAGTTAAGCTCCTGATTTGCTCTCGCATAAGAGTTTGAGATGTCAGACATACTTGTATTAATGGTAGGCATACCTCTCCCTGTAAGCTTAGACAGGTTTTCAAGCAATGTGCCGCCATTCTTTTTCTGCATTTTTCTGGCTCTGTCTATTTCATCTGCGGAATAATTGCTCCTGTTGCCGGAGAGACCGCCGAAAAAATCATTTTTCATTTTCTGGTTCCTCTTATATATTTTTTAAACTCAGGTAGTTTTATGTTACCAAGGCACAGCTCTAGCTTTCTTACATCGCCCTCGTATCTTATCTTACCGCTCTCTATACAGCTTCGCATGGATATCTTGCCTTCGCACAGATCCTTTAAAACTTTAGCGTCAGCTGTCATAAGTCCGTCACGGTCATAATAATCATACGGTTCAATACAGCATTGTCTGTCGGCCACTTCGAAATAGAAAGCGCCTGCACCTTCTCCTATCACGTTAACCTGGATGGCAACATGCTCGTATACGGTTCTTGCATCGGCGTTTTCAAACACCTTTCTGACCATATCCACTATCTGTTCATATGTCATATTCAGCACCTCCTCCCAAATTCCAAAGGGATTCCTTTTTTATAACGTTTGAAACGTATACTTTTCCAAATGTTATCATATCATATTTTTACTAATATTTCAATATAATTAAAAATAATATTTGCTTTTAGAATACATTTTGTGGTATAATAACACTATCGATTTAAGACCTATTTATTAGGGTAAACAAGGAGGATTAATCATGACAGATGAAAACTATGGACAGCAGATTAAAAAGCTGAGAATTGATCTTGGTATGACACAGAACCAGGTAGCTGAGGCACTTAATGTAACACCCGGATATATCTGTAATGTAGAGAACGGCAGAACAGCAATGTCACTCCGTATACTTATCTACTTTGCAAAGCTTACCGGAGTGACACTTGATTCACTTGTTGGCTGTATCGACAAGCAGTATCAGGACACAGCACTTGATAATGAAATATATGAGCGCATCCACAAGCTGGATGAATCTCGCAAGACCAAAGTTTTAAAGACTTTAAAGCTCTGGGAAAAAACTCTTAATGAGTAATATATCTATTGTCAAAACCGCATAGCGGTATCAGACGAATAATCACATACGGAGGAGTAGTTCCTTTTCAACTACTTCTCCATTTTTTATGTAAGTACGCGGTACTCTTTTGCTTACCGCACAGGTCAGTTCATAAGGAATGGTTCCTGCACATTCAGCCATCTTTTCTATGGGATTTTTCTCACCGAATATCTCTATCTCTGAGCCCACTCCCACGCCCTGCATATTTGTAACATCTATCATACACATATCCATACAGATCCTGCCTATCTGTTTTGCCGGACCTGCTGAAGTCATGAGCGTACAGTTATTTGAAAAACTCCTGAAAAAGCCATCGGCATATCCATAAGGAAGCACACCGACTCTGGTAGTTTTGTCGGTTTTATATATCCCGCCGTAGCTGATAGCGGTGCCTGCAGGATAAGTCTTTATGGTACTGATGTTGGTTTTAAGTGTCATGACGGGCTTTAATCCCATCTTCTTAGCAAACTCTCCGTATCCGTAAAGCAGTAATCCCGGACGTACCATATCAAGATATGTTTCGGGATACTCCGATACAGCGCCTGTGTTAGAGCAGTGTCTGATACGGAACTTTCTGCCCGACATATATTCAACATGTGTTATAACATCGGTAAACAGCTTAAACTGATGAAGTGTGTATTCCTTACACTCCTCTCCGGGCTCATCAGCAACAGCAAAGTGAGTAAAAATACCTTCTGCATCAAGTCCGGGCATATTTATAGCTTCAACTATACCGTTCACACCATTCTCAAAGAAATCCCCCTCGCAGAGATAACCCAGTCTGGACATACCGGTATCAACCTTGATATGTATTTTCAAAGTCTTATCAAGACGTGTAGCCTCTTCCGAATACTCTACAGCCTTAGCTCTGCAGGTTACAGCCTGTGTAATATTAAAATCAATAAGTCTATCCACCTGCTCCTTTGGAGTATGACCAAGTATGAGAATAGGCATCTTGATCCCGTTAAGCCTAAGCTCCATAGCCTCATCTATACTGCTGACAGCCAGATAGTCCGCACCGTTTTCTTCTAAAGCTTTAGCTGTCTGGATAGCTCCATGCCCATAAGCGTCAGCCTTTACTACGCCCAAAAACTTAACATTATCCCCGATCTTTTCACGTATCTTATTATAATTATATATAAGTGCATCAAGATTAATCTCAGCCCAGGTTCTTCTAAGTGTGGATTCCATA
>JAFZJK010000078.1 GCA_017553965.1 Lachnospiraceae bacterium
AAATTCTCGGCATAACTGAAAAACCGGCAACTACACTTTTAGGAAAGATGTATTCTTTGAACTTGACAGAGAAGATAACAGGAGCAGGGAAAGGCAAATACCGTTTTATAGTGTAAAAGGATCCGATTTTGAACCGATAAAGTAAACTAAAAACCCTGATACATTAATTAAACGGCATTGGAACCGTCCATTTGCCACATAAGCCGCTTGTGCGGGATATACTGCCTCTTCTAAAGCTGTGATTTACAATATTATGGAGAAAATGCTATAATATGTAAAAGGTACATTGGGAATAACAGAAGACAGAATAAAAATGCTGTAACAGGTGGTCATGAATATGAATATTGCGATCTGTGAGGATGAGAGAGTGTACCTTGACCTGATAAGGGAAAGGACACTCTCGTTTTTTAATGAGAGGAATACCTATGTAAAGGTCAGGTGCTTCGAAGATGCTTCCGGACTGTTCAGAGCTATTGAGGCCGGGTATGGCTTTGACCTTATCCTTATGGATATCCAGATGATGCATTCGGATGGTATGAAAGCGGCATCGGTCCTAAGAAAGAAGGGGATCGATACTCCGGTTATCTTTGTCACGGCAATGGTGGACAGGGCAGTGGAGGGATACAGCGTGGACGCGCTGGATTATGTAGTGAAAAGCAGGCTTGATGAAAGACTGCCGCAGGCTCTTACACGGTTTTTAAGAAAAAACAGGAAGGAAAGCATAGTCATACCTTTAAAAAGCGATAATGCCAGGGACGGTAAAAATGCCGTTATCAAGCTTCCTGAGCTGTTATGGGTCGAATCTGACGGCCGGGGAAGCAGGTTCGTTACCAGATTCGGAGAAACGGTAAGTACATTAGCCATCAGCAAGGCCGGGGAACTTCTTCCTTCAGAGGACTTCGTAGAAGGCTATAAGTCGGTATTTATTAATATCAGTGAGATTAAGAGAGTGGGAAACGATACCGTTACGATGTCGGATGACCGTCAGCTCCCTTTAAGCCGCAGAAAGAAGAATGATGTTCTGTGCGCAGTTTTAAATAAGGTGAAGGGTTTTGAGAGATGAGAAAAACCTTAAGGATGTTTATTTTGTGGATCCTGTTCTGCATGGTGTTCGAATATCTGGTCACATTTTTCTTTAACCGCGGCCAGATATATGAATACAGCATGAAAAACAGTTATAATTCTACATATTACAAATGGAATGATGTGTTAAGGCTGTCGCCCGGGCAGGTAAGTGAAGCAAATTTCATACTGTACGGAATTGGATTTGACGAATATTATGAGAAGACAGTATATTACGGGCGGGAAATCACAAAAATACAGAAATATAAAAATCTTATACTTGAGAAAAATGCCCCGGCTGAACTGGAAAAACAGAAAAAGGATTATATCTATCTGGACAGGGTAAAGTATACAAGGGAAGAAATATATGAGGTGTACGGCTGGTACAGTGGCTGTTCCGCGTCCGAGCTTGATGATAAATATCAGGTGGCGCAGGCGGTAACCGAGTGTCTTTCGTATTCACAGGAGTATGAAAGATATGTGCGTTATGTTATCGACCATTCACAAAAGCTTTCGGATGTCAGGATTTTTGGTGAAGAAACAAAAGAGGATATCAAAAATAAAGGAAAAGAATATTCGAATCTTTTGGATATAAGGATCAGGGCTTGTATCCCGGCAGGCTTTGAGAAACTGCTCGCGAACCCGTTTGGTGACCTTATGGCTGTTCTGATGATACTGATATGTGCTTTTACTGTATCGGTTAATCCCGATAAGCAGAGAGAAGCCATGTTAAACGGTAAAAACGGAAGAGCATTATATAACAGCCTGATCCTGGCGGGCCTCGTATGCCTGTTTTTGCTGGAAGCAGTTGCGGTAAGCAGGACTTTTGAAATAGGCGGTCTCCGGTATCCTGTTCAAACGGTGACACGATACCGGACCTGTACCGTGAATATAAGCATGGGCATGTTCCTTCTGTTCCGTACGGTTCTGAAAGTGTTTGCCTATTATGTTTTTTATATTCTTTTGACTTTGCTTCTAGCAAGGAAAAGATACCGTTTTGCAATAGCTGTATTGGGGACCGGGCTCATCCTTGAAGCTGCAGTTTTAAAGGAAACGGTAGTCGATATCGCAGGGATATTCAGACTCGAAAAGCTCCTCCTGTATAGGCATATGGAGATGTATGGCTTTATAGTTGTTTCCGCATTGGCACTTACCGTACTGCTGATAATCCTTGAGTTCAGAGTAAGAAGCATCACGCTTGAGGAAAAAAAGAAGACGGAACAGGAATATCTGGCGGATATAAACGAGAAGTATAATACAATGCGTACTCTGAGGCATGATATGAACAATCATCTTTCCGCGGTGCTCCTTCTGATGAATGAAGGCAGGAATGAGGAGGCAAAGAAATACCTGACCGGGCTTGCTGGAGAGGCTTCGGATATAGGGAATATCAGGAAAACAGGTATGAAGGCGCTTGATCTTTTGCTCTGGAATAAGTATTCCTCGGCAGTTTCATCAGGAATAGATATTTTGTTGAATATAGAGGATGACTATACGGATATAACCGTTTCCGAATATGAAATGTGCTCGCTGTTTGCCAATATCATAGATAATGCCATAGAGGCAGTGAAGAGTTTAAAGAAAGCGGAAAGCAGCACTCCCGAAGACGACATCGGGAGAAAGAGAGATAACGGACGTATAACTTTAAGAACTGCCCGCCAGATGGATATGCTCTGTATTTTTTGTGAAAACCCGTATGCTAAGATTGAAAAAGAGAACGGTATCCATATAACTACCAAAAAAGACAAGGAAAATCATGGATTGGGCCTAAAGCAGATAAGAAGGATAGCCGCTAAACACGGCGGAACTGTCAATATCGATGACTCTGACGGGGTATTCAGGATTTCTGTAATAATGAACATATAATTTTTCCGCTTCTGTCACAGATGAGACCGTTTGTGACAGAAGTATTTTATTATTTCCGTATTGTGATATACTCGGTTTTGTAAGATAAAGTGATTAACCTTCACACATTGTAGGGGTTATTGTATTCTGCTGTCATTTGGAAAAGAATTGTGATTGGAAATTGTGAAAACGGAGGCGGATAAATGAAGAGATATTTTTTTACGGCGCTTATGCTTATGATAGTTGTATTGGTATTTACAGCGTGCGGGAATGAGAATACTCCTAAAGATGATATTGCAAATACAGGAGGATCGGACTCAGAGATATTACAGGGAAAAACAGAAAACTCACAAAACGGCAAAAATACGGATAATCCGGGCTTGGGATCCGGCAGAGTCCATGAGCCGGATAATTATAATAATAATGGTACCCTTAACATAATGGAGACTGATCTTGGGTATTATTTCAATCAGGGGTATTATCCGGACTACTCGAAAAAAAGCGACAGAAATGGTACCGGTTCTATGGAAAGTTGGATGAATATAAAATACTTTGATAAGGAATCGGGGATCAGTATTCCGCTCTGCAATAAGCCTGAATGTGAACACTTAGGAGATGAAAGCTGTGTGGCCACATATAAAAACCTGAATGTTATAAACAGTGTGCTTTATGAGGGCTATATCTATGTATACGGGGTTGATAAGATGGAAGATTTATATAGATTTAATCTGTATAAAGTACCATTGGATGGATCAAGCATAGATATTGTCGGGACTGTTTTTGAAGACAGGCAGGTAAAAGATGAAAGGGTATATGAAAAACCGAATTATGTTATGGAAAACGCCTATTATTTTATTATACATAAGGGTTATGCGTACCTTCCATATTACTTCCGGGACGGAGTAGGTATGATGGGTTTTAAGGGTGGCGGATTAAAGAGGATGAACATAGATACAGGAGAGATAGAGGATGTATATTCCCTCGAGCTTGCAAATGACGTATTTCCTTGCAGGCTGTATGCTATGGGAGATGAGGTATATATGTATCTGGTGGGAAATGTTAAGACTGAGGGCTGGATGTCATATAATACTGTAACGAAAACGGTTGATTATACGGAATGGGATAAAGCTTACGCAGAAAAAAACGGTATTACCCTTAAAAAAGGCATATATCATTACAATGTGACGGCAGAGAATGAGAAATATGGATTTAATATCGTTTTTATAATAAAGGATGAGGAAAAGCGAAAAAGTGTAGAAAACGGAGAAAAGGATATAAGCGAACTGAACGATGATGACATTATGTGTAAAATTTCAACATACGGTAAATACAGTCTTAACGAAATAGAGGATAAAAGCATTATCCCAGATGTTAAGAGAAGTGAGATTGACACCAAAGGCTCGTATTCACAACAGATAATGGTGAATGACGAACAACTGTTTATGTTATGTAACGATAGGATCCTTGTATACAGTTTAAAGGAAGATGAGTGGGGAAAGCCGCTCGGAGTATTTGAATTTGGAGAAGAGTTTGTTACAGAAATAGGTGAGAGAAAGGCTAAGAGAGAGACCACTATAATGTATAACTACGGTGACCAGTACATACTTACAGGCGGGAAGCTATACTATATTCAGAGTTTTTATGAGGATTTGGATCCTTATATCTATTATTATTCCTGCCCTGTGGACAGTATCCTTAAAGGAGAAGGAAAATGGGAACTGTTGTATCTGATAAAACAGGGCACTTATTAATTGACGGTAAGTTTTGAAAGTGGGGAGAAAGTATGCTGCAAATAAAAAATCTGGTAAAAAAATATGGGGATCTCACGGCTCTGAGTAATGTGAGCCTGGAGATAGATGAGGGTGTAACGGGAATACTCGGAGCGAACGGAGCCGGAAAATCCACGCTTCTCAACCTGATAACCGACAATATCAGGAGAACTTCGGGAAGTATAATGTATAACGGCAGGGAAATACTCGGTATGGGGAGCGGTTATAGAAAGCTGCTGGGATATACACCGCAGCTACAGGGGATATATGAGGATTTTACCGCCGGACAGTTTATGAGATATATAGCTTCATTAAAAGGCATGAAACATAAAGCGGCGAAAGAAGAAACAAAAGAACTGTTGTCGGTAGTCGGTCTAAAGGATCATGTTTCCGAAAAGCTGGGCAGTTTTTCGGGAGGTATGAGACAGAGGGTCTTGCTGGCGGCTGCTATGCTGAATAACCCCGAAATCCTTATACTTGATGAACCGACTGCCGGACTGGACCCGGAGGAAAGAATACGCTTAAGGAATCATATAGCGGAATTGGCTAAGGACAGGATAGTAATACTGACAACACATATCGTGAGTGATATAGAGATGATAGCTGAAAAGGTGGTCCTGTTAAAGCAAGGGGAGATCATCCGGTATGCATCCCCTAAAGAAATGAAAAAAGAGGTGGATGAGAAGACGGGAAGGCAGAATTCACTGGAAGATGTATACCTGTACTATTCGGAGAAGTATACTAGTTAATGAGTATAATAGGAGAATGGATATGGTGGAATTTCTGCGTGTATATAACAAAAAAACAATTATGCTGTTTTCTTTGCTGCTTATTGCAGGCATCAGCATCTTTATATTTGCTGCGAATCCGAACAAAGAAATAACACTGACCGGAGATGAACTGGAAGAGTATATAAACGGATATCCGTATTTCCTGGATAAGACTATAAAACAGGGAAAACTCCGCTCCCAGATAAAACTGTACGAAGACGGATATGCTTCGGAGGTGACAGCCAAATCGGTTGCAATGTATGAAAAACTCATAGGAACGGAACCGGAAGCCGGTGAAAACAGGGGAATGGTACTTTTCTTCCAGTCGCATATACCGGAGCTTCTGTCCTTGTTTTTTATGCTGCATATTGTAAGTTCCTTCTTTGACGAAAGAAAAAAGGGACTTGTCTATATGGTAAGAGCAACCAGCAGGGGACGTTCCGTATTGTGTATCTACAGGATAGGCATATTGTTTTTCTCGTCTTTCGCGAGTGTTTTTCTCCTGATGGGAGCAAACCTTCTAGGTGCTGCATTTACATTTGGGACGGGGGATCTGTTTAGACCCTTGCAGTCTTTTGCAGAATACAAAAAATGTCCGTATGGGTTTTCTGTCATAGGATTTGTTCTGATACTTGTCGTATTAAAAACCATGGGGGTTTTTCTGACGGGTCTTGTTATGTATGTGCTGAGAGGAATTGTTAATGATTTCCTGTTTTACTGCCTGATGGGCGGACTGGTGATCGCCGAAGTATTGTCCGGAATACTTATTTCCCCTGTTTCGAGCCTGAATACGATTAAATATATCAATCTTTATTCGCTGATAAAAACAGATGATTTCTTTAGAGGGAGTGTGTATCTGAACCTGTTTGGACATGCGGTAAGAGCACTGAGTATATTATGTTTCGTTACAGTATTATTAACCGTGCTGATAACCGTAGCCGGGTTCATGATATTTGGCAGGAAATATGTGGCAAGAAGCAAGGGCGGAGAAAAACTAGGCGGTCTGGTGCGCAGGATAAAGGAAAGGTTTGCAGTACAGCATACGCTATTTGGCTGGGAAGCATACAAGGTATTTATAAAGCAGGGCGCGGTTGTCTTTATTATCCTGTGTCTCGGACTTCATTTGCAGCAGTCTTTGAAGTATGGGTATTATTATAGCGCGGATAGTGCTGAACGCCTATATTATAAAAGATACGGCGGAGAAATAGATGATGCCAAAATGGAACTGGCGGAAAAATGGATGGCTCAGCTTAAAAAATCCGAGGAGAATTATATAAAAAGGCTGGAAGCTTTGGAAGCAGATGGCAAAATAGGTTCGGACAGCTATAAACAGTATACGGAGTCTCTTAAGAGGAACAGGGAGGATCAGAAGGCATTTGAGCCGGTGCTTATGGATCTCAGGTCTGCTAACGAATATCGTATAAAAACCGGAAACAGCGTTTCGCTTATAGAACCATACGCATATGATATTTTGCTGAACAGGGATACCCAGACCAGAGAAAGAGGAGCGTTCCTTACGATCGCTGCCATAATAGGAGCTTTGGCAGGAATATTTGCATTTGAAAAGCATACCAATATGGAACAGATGATAAATTCCACATCAAGGGGCAGAAAAGTGAAGTGTTATATAAAGCCTTTGATAGTTGTGGTCGTCTCATTTTTATGCCCTGTAATCTTTTCTCTGGTGCAGATTTTACTTATAAATAAAAGCATGCAGTTCCCCGGTCTTGATGCGCCGGTGCAGGGGATGAGGTATCTGAACGGCTTTGGATTATATATTTCAATACGCTCATTTTTAGTATTTCTCTTGGTCGCAAGAGGCTTATTCGGAGTGCTGACCGGAGCGCTGACTGCATTCTTAAGCTATATGGGGGATGATAAGTTTTCCGTCATATGCAGGGTGACAATAATCATTGTGCTATGGGTATTTGTAACAGAGCTTATGCCGGGGCTTGGCTTCTTAAGCCCCATTAAACTGCTGGGGTATACCTGGGTTTGAAGTGTGACATTGGGACGGTTCTGGCGTCACACATATAATTGGAGGTTCAAAAATGGCGGCGATCCCAAGCAGGCAGATGAGAAGGAGGCGTTTAGAACCTTATTTGAAGAGTAATTTAACAAATCTTTTATTGTAATAAAACATGAGATATGCTACTATTAATTAAGTGGCGGGACGGATTTTTGTCCGTCCCGCTTTTTGCAGTAAAGCCGCTATTGGAAGATGCTTTTGCGGCTGTGCATTTAGATTATATTATGAGGAGAACAAAACATGGCAAAACTGGAAGGAGTTTTCTTTTCAAAAACACTCGCAAGACCGGTACATTTTGTAGCGGTACTCTGTAATGATAACGCAATGGGCACACCGGACACACCCTACTATAAGCGTCCCACCAAGAATGTTTACCTGCTGCACGGATACTCCGGCTGTGATACCGACTGGTCATCAAATGTAGCACTTGGAGATATGGCAAATAAATACAATGTAAATTTCTTCATGCCCAACGGCGACAACAGCTTTTACCTTGATAACAAGGCTACGGGCTATAAGTACGCTACCTACGTAGGCGAGGAGTTTGTTAACTATACACGTAAGACCTTTAACCTTTCCGACAGCAGAGAGGATACCTACATCGGTGGTCTTTCCATGGGCGGATTCGGTGCACTTCATACGGGACTTATGTTCAATAAGACATTTTCCAAGATCCTGGCCCTTTCGTCCGCACTTATCCAGGGCATGATCAAGGTTTTATCGCCGGATATGCCTGACAACCCTATGGCAAACTATGATTACTACGCATGGACCTTCGGGCTTAAGGACGGTATTGATTTTGAGGCTTCCGAAAACAACCCCGAGTACCTGGTTAAAAAGCTTGCGGCAGAAGGCGCACAGTTCCCCGACATATATATGGCATGCGGTACCGAGGACTTCCTTATCGAGCCAAACAAGGCATTTAAAGCATTTCTTGATGAAAATAAGGTACCTGTTACCTTCTTTACCGGTCCCGGCGTGCATGATTTTAATTTCTGGAGAGCACAGCTCGTAGCGGGCTTAGAATGGGCATTTAAATAAGAAAACACCGAAAAATACTACTGTTTTTGGGAAAAATCCGGTTTTTTTCGCGAAAAATCAAGGATTTTCCTTGACAAATCCACCTATAAAGATTATAAATAATCATGTGAAACACTTTACCCTCTAACAGAAGAGGGAATATATAGGAGGATTATCAATGAACAAGACAGAATTAGTAGCAGCAATCGCTGCAAAGGCTGAATTATCAAAGAAGGATTCCGAGAAGGCAGTTAAGGCTTTCATCGATGCAGTTACCGCAGAGCTTAAGGCAGGCAAGAAGGTTCAGCTTGTTGGATTTGGTACATTTGAGGTAGCTAAGCGTGCAGCTAGAAAGGGAAGAAATCCCCTTACAAAGAAAGAGATCACCATTAAGGCTTCAAACGCTCCTAAGTTCAAGGCAGGAAAGGCTTTAAAGGACGCTGTAAACACCAAGAAGAAATGATCTGACTTTGGCAGCTTTAGTAACCCCGCGGTGTAAATCGTGGGGTTTTTTAACAGAAACAGGAGATACAGCTTGAGATTAGATAAATACTTGAAGGTTTCAAGACTTATAAAAAGAAGAACGGTAGCCAACGAAGCTGCCGATGCGGGCAGAGTCCTGCTTAACGGAAAGGAAGCAAAGCCTTCTGCAAACGTTAAGGTGGGCGATATCATCGAGATTGTGTTCGGAAACAAGACGGTCAAGGTTGAGGTGCTCGCTATAGCAGATACCAGCAGGAAAGAGGAAGCTAAGGAGTTGTTCAGGTACATATAGGAGGCTGCTGATGGCTGGAAAAAACAAAAAACCGAATAAGCGCTGGGGACTGTTCTTTATCTTGGTGGCCGTGATGCTGATATGTGGGTTCATATATTGGAAGACCATATTGATGGAAGGCGACCTGAACGAAAAGAACCAGGAAAAGACTATTATTGAAAAACAGATAGAAGAAGAAAAGCGTAAGAATCAGGAGCTGACCGATGAAATGAAATACCGTCAGACCGATGATTACATAAAGGACAAGGCAAAGGACGCCATAGGCTTGCGTGATCCCGATGAGACGATCTTTCGTCCCGGAGACAGTGATTAAATAATTTATGAGACAAAATACGGAAAAGAAAGTATTTGATTATATAAAAAAATATAACCTCATAAAAGAAGGCGACAAGGTGGTGGCCGGAGTTTCCGGCGGTGCCGATTCCATGTGCATGCTCCTGCTTCTTTTGGAGCTTAAAAAAAGCATGGATATTTCGATCACTGTGGCACATGTCGATCACGGGATAAGAGGAGCCGAGGCAAAGGCGGATGCCGGCTTTGTAAAGAGCTTTTGCGAAAGCCACAGTATCGGTTTTGAGCTGGCAGAAACGGATATCCCCGCTATAGTAGGGGAAACGGGGCTTTCCCCCGAAGAGGCCGGGAGAAATTACCGGTATGAGTTTTTCTGCCGCACGGCCGAAAAGTACGGAGCAAGTAAGATAGCCGTGGCCCACACTAAAGGAGATCACGCCGAAACGGTGCTTTTTAACATAATAAGAGGCAGCGGTATAAAGGGCCTAAAGGGTATTTCGCCGATGAGAGCCGTTAAAACGGAAAACGGCGGCGAGCTTACACTGATAAGGCCGATACTTTCTTTAAGCAGGGATGAGATAGAAGAGTACCTGGAGGAAAACGGGCAAAGCTACAGAACCGATTCCACAAACATGGAGGACACCTACTCCCGTAACAGACTCAGGAACCGTATAATCCCCGAGATAAAGGAATATATAAACAGTAATGTGACCGGGCATATAGAGAGCCTGAGCGCCCAGGCGTCGGAAGCTTTTGATTTTATAGAGCGTGAGACCGACAGATACAGCGGGGAGGTAACATATGCGGAGGATGCGGACGGAAAGGTTGTATCCTGCAGGATTGATTATTCCGTGATAGGAAGCCTGCATCCGGTATTAAAGAAAAACATCTTAAGACGGGCCTTTGAAAAAGCGGCCGGAAAGCTAAAGGATGTGGAAGAGACCCACATCATAGCGATAGACGACTTATATGGGAAACAAAGCGGTAAAAAGCTTTCCATGCCTTACGGCATAACCGCCAAAAGAGAATATGATTCGATCGTCTTACAAAAGGAGACCGGACAGGATACGGAAGACGACTTTTCCGATACGGTAACCATGTACGTAGTACCTAGGTCTGAGCTTTCCGAGGAAATCCCTAAGGTAAAGGATGAAAAGTGGTTTGATGCAGGACTTATGGCAGGAAAACCGGAAGTACGTACGAGAAAAGACGGCGACTATCTTTTGATAGGAAAGGAAAAGCATAAGAAAAGTCTTAACCGCTTTTTGATAGATAATAAGATCCCGCCGGAGGAAAGGGACAGGATCCCGGTACTCGCAGTGGGAAGTCATGTGCTCTGGGTAATAGGATACAGGCAGGATGAAAGCTGTCTTATCACACCCGGGACCGAGAATGTGCTTGTGGTAAAGAAAAAAGGATAAAAAGGGGAAATAATGAAAAAAACAAGAGGATTCAGCATATATCTGGCTTTCATAATTATGCTTATCCTGGTGGTATATCTTACCAAGGGATTAAACGAATCGCAGTATGCAAAGTACAGTTATCAGGCTTTTGAGGCAGCCATAAACAAAAATATGGTCCAGAGTGTGGAACTGATACCCGCCGAGGAAGTACCTACAGGTCTGGTACGTCTGACACTTATAGACGGACAAAAGGGCAAGTTTAACTGCTCCGACATAACAGAGGTAGAAAAGCTGGTAAGAAAAGCAGGCATACCTTATACCATGGACGAAGTGGAAAAACCGGGCTGGTTCTTTACAAACGTAATGCCCTATATCATAATGATAGTGGTTATGCTCATATTCCTGTTTATCCTTACGGGTCAGGGTGCGGCATCTTCCGGCGGCGGAAACAAGGTCATGAACTTCGGAAGGTCCAGAGCCAGGATGACCGTTGGCAAGGACAACAAGTTTACATTCAAGGATGTGGCAGGCTTAAAGGAAGAAAAGGAAGACCTTGAGGAAATAGTCGATTTTCTGAAAAACCCCGAAAAATATGTGGATGTCGGAGCCAGGATCCCGAAGGGTATATTACTCGAAGGTGCTCCCGGTACAGGTAAGACACTCCTTGCAAAAGCTGTAGCAGGAGAAGCCGGAGTTCCGTTTTTCTCCATTTCCGGTTCGGACTTTGTGGAGATGTTCGTAGGTGTCGGAGCTTCACGTGTAAGAGAGCTTTTTGCGGATGCCAAAAAAGCTGCTCCCTGTATTATATTCATCGATGAGATAGACGCCGTAGCCAGACGCAGAGGTACAGGTATGGGCGGCGGCCATGACGAAAGAGAGCAGACCTTAAACCAGATGCTCGTAGAGATGGATGGTTTCGGAGTAAATGAAGGTATCATAGTACTTGCCGCAACCAACCGTGTTGACATCTTAGACCCCGCTATCTTACGTCCGGGACGTTTTGACCGTAAGGTAGTTGTAGGACGTCCCGATGTAAAGGGCAGGGAAGAGATACTTAAGGTTCACATTAAGAATAAGCCCATATCCGATGAGGTTGACTTACAAGAAATAGCAAGGACCACAGCAGGCTTTACCGGTGCCGACTTAGAGAACCTCATGAATGAAGCAGCCATATCGGCAGCTAAGGAAAACCGTAAGTTTATAAACGAAGAAGATATAAAGAAGTCCTTTATTAAGGTGGGTATAGGTTCCGAGAAGAAGAGCAAGGTTGTATCGGACAAGGAAAAGAGGATCACTGCTTATCATGAGACAGGTCATGCGATACTTTTCCATGTACTGCCGGATGTAGGTCCTGTATACACAGTATCCATCATACCTACCGGCGGGGCAGCAGGATATACCATGCCTCTGCCTGAGAAAGACGAGATGTTCTACACCAAGGGACATATGCTTCAGGATATCATGGTATCTTTGGGCGGACGTATAGCTGAGGAAATGATATTTGACGATATCACCACAGGCGCTTCGCAGGATATCAAGCAGGCCACCCAGACAGCCAGAAAGATGGTTACCAGATACGGCTTTACTGACTCTGTAGGTATGGTCAACTATGAGAACGATGACGATGAAGTGTTCATCGGCCGTGATCTGGCACATACCAGAAGCTACAGTGAAAACGTGGCTAACAAGATAGATGAAGAAGTACATAACATCATATCCATGTGCTATGAAGAAGCTAAGAAGATCATCAGCGAGCATGTGGATGTTCTGCACAAATGTGCGGAGCTTCTTATAGAAAAGGAACGCATAACAAGAACCGAATTTGAGGCGCTCTTTAACAGTGTTCCTGAAGGGGTATAATGTATAATAGGGGCTAAGGGTTTTGGTAAATGTGCAAAAAAAGTTTTATAAAATTCTTTAATGTTTGTGCACACTTATTTTAAAAACCTGTTATAATACATACTTGTAAACCCCAATACATTTATAGTTTTTGCTACACCCCAAAAAAAGCGCACTCGGCGCTTTTAGCAAAAATACCTTCTCCGAAAAAGAACGATCACCCCAGATCGTTCTTTTTGCATTTATACGGGAATGCGGCGGCTTACGGCGAAGCCGGAATGTTTATGAGTGCGTATAATATAGTCGTGCATGGTCTTTTACAATTTTATACATTGTAATATAAATTTTTCAGTACTACAATTATTTACCGAAATGATAAAAGATTGTGGTGAAAAGAATGTTAGAAAAACTTTTTAGGGGATACAGTAAAGAAAACTTCAGAAATGCGATAAATATGGCATGGCCTGCCATAATAGAGTCCTTCTTTGTGGCATTTGCCGGACTGGTGGACTCACTTATGGTAAGCCGGCTTGGTTCGTATGCCGTAGCAGCGGTAGGGCTTACCACACAGCCGAAATTTGTCGGGCTGGCCATGTTTTTTGCGGTCAACGTATCGATATCGGCACTTGTGGCCAGGAGATTTGGGGAAAGAGAGCGGAAGGATGCCAACACGATATTCCTTACCGCTATGACCTTTGTAGTGATAGCTGCGATAGTGTTAAGCGTAATATTTGTGGTAGCGGCAGATCCGATAATAACCCTCTGCGGTTCCACCTCCGACGGAGAAAAAGAGATAGCTACGCATGAGGCAGCGGTTACATATTTCAGGATAATCATGGGCGGTATGATATTTAACTGCGTACAGATGGCGGTAAACTCAGCACAGCGCGGTTCCGGAAATACCAAGATCACCATGAGGACAAACGTAACCTCAAATGCGGTTAATATAGTACTTAACTACCTTTTGATAGAAGGTCACTGCGGTTTCCCCGCATGGGGCATCAAGGGCGCAGCACTGGCTACGGTACTCGGTACGGTTGTATCGTCAGTCATGAGTGTCATCTCTATATCGGGAAAAGAAACCTTTATCAGCATTCCGTATATCATATCTGAAAAGCTTAAGGCATCCTGGGATTCGTTTAAAAACCTGATAAGGATAGGCTATGGTATCTTTTTTGAACAGATACTTATGCGAATAGGCTTTATGGCTACCGCGGTCATGGCGGCTAAAAAGGGTATGGATGCCATGGCGGCACATCAGGTCGGCATGAACCTTATGGGACTTACATTCAGCTTCGGAGACGGACTTCAGGCGGCAGCAGTGGCACTTATAGGCAGGTCGCTCGGTGAAGGAAAGCCGGAGCTTGCCAAGGACTACGGAAAGACCTGCAAGGCACTGGGCATGATGATCGCAAGTGTACTTATACTTATATATTTCTTCGGAGCACGCCCGCTTATGTCCATGTTCTTTGAAGAGGAGCACATAATAGACATCGGTGTGTCCATCATGAGAGTCATCCTCTTTGTAGTCCTGTTCCAGATAATACAGGTTATATATATGGGCTGCCTACGAGGAGCGGGAGATACGCTTTATACCGCATTTGCAGCCACAATGTCGGTTACGGTCATAAGGACTCTTGTTTCGTGGCTCGGCGGATTTGTATTTGATTTTGGTATAGTCGGGATATGGTTTGGCGTATTGGCGGATCAGGTATCAAGATTCTCCTTTGCAAGTATCCGCTACAAGATGGGTAAATGGGTTAAGATAAAAATATAATACAGAATGTAAAAAGGACGATCTGGGGTGATCGTCCTTTTTTCGGAGAAGGTATTTTTGCTAAAAGCGCCGAGTGCGCTTTTTTTGGGGTGTAGCAAAAACTATAAATGTATTGGGGTTTACAAGTATGTATTATAACAGGTTTTAAAAATAAGTGTGCACAAACATTAAAGAATTTTTTAAAACTTTTGTAACAATTTTACTAAAAAAACAATTCATAAAGCATAAAAAAACAGGTGTCCGTAGGGACACCTGCACTTATCAAAGTATGTTAGGGTCTATGCCGACCATGATGTCTACGATCATATCGTTAGGGTCATCGGGGTCGTTGAAAGCAATATTGTAGCCATTTGTAAGAGGCTTAAGGTTATGTACCTGTACATATTTATACAGCTCTTTGATACTGTCTTCCAGCTTGCCGTCCTTAGCTTCATGGTGTACCTGAAGGGCATTGGTAAGTAAGAACTGAGGCTTAAATCTGTATTCTGAAAGCTGCTTAACAAGTATCTCGTGGGAAACATCCTTATCAAGAGGGATGAGTACTTCCATATCCATAACGGGACCGTCTGCAGTCTGCTCTATACCGTAAGTGGTGGTAACTGCGGGATGTACAGGCTTAGCGTTAAACTCCTTTATAAGGTTTTCCATTTCCTTTCTCTTTTCATTGAGAGTAGCCTGAGTAACCTTTCCTCTGAATGCAAGAACATTTTTCATCTGAAATGTAAGACCGGTTTTGATTTCCATTTATATTATCCTCCTCTAAAAGCCTGTTAACTGACAGTAAAAGCCGTCAACAGCATGGTTTATTATCGCATTTTTACGGGGAGATGTCAAGCACATAGCTGTATTATTATATTTCAAAAAGGTTTTTTTAGCATATTTTTATTAAATAATGTTGACAAAGCGATTGTTTTATGTTAACATACCATTTGTTGTGAAAACAGCATGACCGAAGACAGCAGGTACTTAACAGTGTAAGTTCTTATGACGCCTGCCGAGGGATTGATGTAATATTTGATATTTACAGCTTTCCTGATCTTGGTCGGGGAAGCTTTTTTAATAGCTTCCTTCCAGAAACTATAGA
>JAFZJK010000079.1 GCA_017553965.1 Lachnospiraceae bacterium
CTCGTGACGGGTATGCTCCCGGGACGAATTGCCTTTGGTGGCAATCTCGTCCGGGATGCTGCCCGGACAGAGCCCTTTTGTTGTCTCCCGCGATATTAAGATAGGGACCGCCACACTAAGTGCGGCAGCCCCTGGTTTTTAAAGGATTTCTTCAATATATAGTTCGGGATTCTTAAACAGATTGATATAATCCGAGCCGACCTTTATCATAGGTCTGGTGTCGTCCTGTTTGTTCATATATACGATGGTGCCAATGGTACCGTCGTTTAATTTTACTCTGTATCCCATGTAGCACATTGTGATGTGCTCAAGGAATGTCATAAGATATGCTGTATCGTAAAGTGCTAAGCCGCTTGATTCGAATATTCTTACTGCTTCAAACGGACACTTTGCTTTTCTGTACTTTCTTGGAGCCGTCATTGCTTCATATACATCTGCTATGGCGATTACCTTGGTGAGTTCATCCATACGGTCACCCGTAACACCGAACGGATATCCTGAGCCGTCGCATCTTTCGTGATGCATAAGGGCTGCCAGCTTTACACGTCTGTCCAGGTTCATCTTGTTAAGGATGGCGTAGCCTTTTGTGGTATGTGATTTTACCACATCGTATTCGTCGGGACTTAAGGGTCCGGGCTTATCGATTATCTCTTTCGGGATAACAAGCTTTCCTATGTCATGATAGATGCCGCATACGATAAGAGTATCTATATCCTCTCGGCTGAAATTAAGCCAGCCGCCGAGTACCGCACTGATGATCGCAACGTTAAGAGAGTGTGCAAAAACTACTTCGTCATATGTTCTTGAGCAGTGCAGAAGATCAAATACCTGTATACCGGAACGACATGAACCGAGGATCTTCTTTACACCGTTTGAGAGAGAAGTACTGTCGGTATCGCCGCCTTCACGAAGGACTCTGAGCATTTCCTGCTCAAAGGTTGTAGCTACATCGGTAAATTTCTCGTTGAATTCGATATATTCTTCGGTCTCGCGAAGTTTTTCGAAGAAGGACTGCTCATCAACACCGTCATCAACTATTTCCGACGGATCTTCGATATATATGCGTATAAACGGAATGGCATGAAAACGCATACGGGTGATAGCCTTTTCCGTAAGCCTTGCGCCGGCCGGGAAAAGGAGCTGCCCGGAATCGTTAAGTACGTCAAATGCCACCAACATACCGCTTTTGACCTCGTTTATTCCTATGCGTTTAACCTCCATAACAACCTCCGTGTTTCTACATTTGTCGACCTTTTATAGTGACAAAAAATATCCTTGATAATATACTTTCTCTTCTATCATTATAATTGATATATAGCGTTTGTCAAAGGGTTTTTAATAATTTTTTTAGAAATTTTCAAAAAAAGAGTTTACAAAAATGTTACAAAAGGTTATAATAGGGAGAAATAGAACTAGAACTGTAACCAGAAAACAGAAAGGATATGCCTGCTTGCGGGCATAATACCAATACATAAATGAGCAAATATATTATTAGAGGCGGGAAGTCCCTCGCCGGTGATGTCGTAATAAACGGTGCAAAGAATGCAGCACTCGGTATTGTTGCAGCAGCTATAATGTCGGACGAGATGGTTACCATAGAGAACCTTCCCGATGTTTGGGATATAAACGTTCTGCTTGATGCCATCCGCGATATGGGGGCCATAGTTGACAGAGTTGACAGACATACGGTTAAGATCGTCGGCTCTATGTGCAGCTTTGTAGTAGATAATGAAAACATGCGTAAGATGAGAGGCTCTTACTATTTACTCGGAGCTCTCTTAGGAAAATATAAACGTGCACAGGTTCCGCTTCCCGGTGGATGCAATATCGGAAGCCGTCCCGTAGAACAGCACATTAAAGGTTTCAAACAGTTAGGCGCTAAGGTTGAGGTCACCTACGGCGGAGTACTTTCAGCAGAAGCTACAGCACTTAAAGGCAGTCATATCTTCTTTGATATCGTTTCTGTCGGTGCTACTATCAATGTTATGCTTGCTGCTGCACTTACACCCGGTCAGACAATCTTGGAAAATGTAGCAAAGGAACCCCACATTGTTGACGTAGCTAACTTCCTTAACAGTATGGGTGCAAATATAAAGGGTGCAGGTACCGACGTTATAAAGATCAGAGGCGTTGAGAAGCTTCATGGAAGCACTTACGCCGTAATCCCGGATCAGATAGAAGCAGGTACATTCATGTTGGCAGCAGCAGCTACAAGGGGGGATGTACTTATAAAGAATGTTATCCCTAAGCATATGGAAGCTATTTCAGCTAAGCTTTCTGAGATTGGTGCGGAAGTAATCGAGAATGATGATTCCATCCGTGTTGTATCAAACGACAGGCTTTCAAGTGCTCAGATAAAGACCTTTGCATATCCCGGTTTCCCGACAGATATGCAGCCTCAGATGACTACACTTTTGGCACTCAGCCGCGGTACCAGTACCGTAACGGAAAACATCTTCGATAACAGATTTAAGTATGTGGATGAGCTTACCAGAATGGGAGCAAACATCAGAGTAGAGGGCAACATAGCCATTATTAACGGTGTTGAAAAGCTTACCGGTGCTACCATCTGTTCACCCGACTTAAGAGCCGGTGCAGCGCTTGTTATTGCAGGACTTGTAGCAAACGGTTTCAGTGTTGTAGAGCAGGTTGAGTATATCGAACGTGGATACGAGGAATTTGAAGTTAAGTTAAAGAGCCTCGGTGCTGAGATAGAAAAAGTAGATGATGATGTGGATGAAGACCTTTATGCTAGAAAGATGGCATTAAAGAGTGCAGGTTGATAGATAATTATAGAACCCCGTGGTGTTTACCACGGGGTTTTCATTTTCTTTTGTTTATTCGTGCACTTAGTCCAGCCTCTCCGTAGCAAAAATAAAAGGAATAGTTACAAGCAAGCTTGCACTATTCCTTCTTTTTTGCTACGCAGATAGTAACTTTATACAGCAAATTCTATACTGATTTCGTCCTTTAATCTCTGTCCGCCTCGGGATTCAACGAGTTTTCCTACATGCAGGAAATAGGACTCGCCCTGAGCGTATGCCTGCTTTGGTGCTATTTCGATGGCATGCAGCTCAGAGTTGTAAGTGATATGTGTATTTAATGGTTTTCCTGACGCATCGGTCACGGTCAGGTTCTGATTATTTACGGTGGAAGGGTTTAACGGGATATTGAAGAAAATCTTCCAGACAAAATTCCCTGTTTTAAACTTAAGGTCCTGTCTTACTTTTCCCACGTAACCATCCGATACGTTTTTTATTTCAAGGTAGTTGGCCATATTTTTATCCATTCTCAGGCTGTATCTAAGAGCAGTTTGCCTGAAGACTGCTCTTTTTAGGACATAGTTGTCCCATGCACTATTCGATTCCGCAAAATATATCGGCATATTATTTTATTTTCTTAACAGGAATCTGATTTTTTGAAAACAAAAAAAGCAAGAAATATATAGCATTTAGTCTTTATTAAGTGTATACTGTTATAAGACGAAGTTTGCGCATTCGCCCGGATACCGGGTAAGAGCATTATGCGATCACAAAGACTTGGAGGCAGAAATGAACGAAGTATTACAAAAGATCTCGGAGATAAAAATAGTTCCGGTTGTAGCTATTGACAAGGCGGAAGATGCCGTAAAGCTTGGACAGGCGCTGATGAATGGCGGTATACCCTGTGCGGAAGTAACATTTAGGACCGATGCGGCAGAAGAAGCCATAAGGATCATGTCTAAGGAGTTCCCCGATATGCTGGTAGGAGCAGGTACGGTGCTTAAGACAGAGCAGGTGGACAGAGCCGTAGCGGCTGGTGCTAAGTTTATAGTAAGCCCCGGACTTAACCCTAAGGTTGTAGGATACTGTGTAAATAAGGGTATTCCTATGGTACCCGGTTGTGCAAACCCGAGTGATATTGAGGCGGCTTTGGAGTTTGACCTTGAAGTTGTAAAGTTCTTCCCTGCGGAAGCACTCGGAGGACTTAAGCTTATAAAGGCTATGGCAGCTCCTTACGGTAATGTAAAGTTTATGCCTACAGGCGGTATCAATGCGGAAAACATCTGCAGCTATCTTTCATTTAATAAGATAATCGCCTGCGGAGGAAGCTGGATGGTAGACAAGAAGCTTATAGCAGAAGGTAGATTTGATGAGATAGAGAGAATGTGTAAGGAAGCTATTGAGCTGGTAAAAGGCATTAATAAATAACGGATATTAAATAGGACACATGACCATACTGGTCTGAAATACAAAATATATGAAAGGAATGACTGCTAAAGATCAGCTGTGATCGGGAGCGGTCGAATGATAAGATGAAAAGAGTTATTACATTCGGTGAGATAATGTTAAGACTTGCACCTGAAGGATATTACAGATTTGTACAGGCTGAAAAGTACGGAGC
>JAFZJK010000080.1 GCA_017553965.1 Lachnospiraceae bacterium
AGTACATTATTTAATGATCACCTATTTCCTTTGGCAGAATAGGTTAGAAAAGTTCGAAGTCCGGGCTCAAAGAAATGGAGCCTGATATGATCTTCAGGCCCCGGATTTCGTACTTTTCTTTTGAACCCTGTCACGCTTGCATCCTGACTTATGCAGTTTTGATGCCTTTGATTCTCATTGAAACCAAAGCCTAAGGGAATCATTGCTTTTGAAGAGAACTGGATATCAAGAATATTCAGGCATGACTCTCAGGCCGTCCTGTTCGGGCGGCCCCAAAATAGGTATATTCAGCACACCGCGCTAAAGCATCTCATGAGTCGCGGAGGCAGTTCACTTTTGGGCATCCCCCTCGGAAGACGAATCATTTTTCCGGAACACTCCGGGCAGGTGCAGATATCCCTGCCGTACAGCGAGAGGATGAGCTCAGCGATACACATCTTCCGATAGGGGTTGCCTGTGTAAACAGAACCTCTTAATTGATGGATCAGCTTCAGGTTCTTTGTCTTCCTACAGTTCGTAAGATATCCGGAGAATCTGACCCGGTTGAAGCCCCTGGGAAGGACGTGCTGCAGGAACATCCCGATAAAATCAGTACCTCTGACGGTAAGTGTTTTCTCGCGGCTCCCGTCGGCATAGTCCTTATAACGGAAAGTTACATGTGTATCAGTTACTGCCATGATACGGCTGTTGGCGATCGCGGTGCGGAAAGAATACCTGGCAAGATATCGTATGGCATTCCCCCGGCCGTTAAAAGTCTCACCGATGAAAGGGATCCATTCCTTCGCGAACAGCCTGTTGATGAATGCCTGCCATTTGGCAGGAACTTCGAGGTCTTTCGTATGGGAGAGATCCAGACGGCTGCTGTCATAAAGCTCTTTCAGGCCGCACAGGTATTTTGCGCGGAACATGGTGGCCAGTACAGTCCTGGGCAGGAAAAAGCCTTTATGCCTTGTTTCCACGAACTGACCGGCAGGCGTGATTCCCCCGCCGGAGAGGCAAACGTGAATATGCGGGTGAAAAACGAGCTTCTGCCCCCAGGTGTGCAGTACGGAAAGGATCCCCGGCGTTGCCCCCATGAACTTCGGATCGGCACAGAGCGCGAGCAGCGTGTCCTGTACACATTTGAATTGATGGCCAAGCAGTATCTTCAGGTTCGCTTTGACCAGTGTATTGAGGTCGTGCGGTATGGTAAAGACAACGTGGAAGTAGGCGATACCGCTTATCAGTTCGGTATTCCGCTCAAGCTCCCACTTCTTTTCGAGTGGAGCCTGACAGCAGGGACAGGAACGGTTGTTGCATGAGACGGCGTGGACCAAAGGATAGCCGCAGTCATCACAGTAACTGACATTGTAGCCGAGTTCTCCGGTCTTGCATCGCATAATGGAGGAAGCCACTTTCAGCTGTTCCATGGGAAGGAACGGATGCAGTTCAGCATAATTCGGAAAAAAGCGGCGGAAGGCATCACGGATCGGGTAAGAAGAATCAGTCGGAGTCATAGGGGCTCTTCACGCTCCTCCCGTTCCCGATACCAAGGGCGAGATATACTTCAGTGGAGGACAGGGATCTATGCCCCATTGCCTCCTTGATGGCGATCAGGTCGGTGCCGGATTCATAGAGATGAAGTCCGAAAGCGTGACGAAGGCTATGGAGATTGAAGCCGCAGTCAGCGAAGCCGGCCTGGTCAAGATGGCGGACGAAGATGTTATAGATAGACTGCTCACAGATATGGGAGTTCTCCTTCTGCCCGGGAAACAGCCAGTCCTCCGGCCTGGCGCCGCGATAAGCAGACCGGATATAAGATACCAGGAGTCCATATGCCTTGTCGGAAAGCACAGCATAGCGATCAGAACGGTTCTTGCTGCGGGCGATGTAGATGCAGTTCCTGGAACGTACGATATCGCCGCAGTGCAGGCGGCAGAGCTCACTGACACGGATGCCGGAAGAATAGAGGAGTGCAATCTCAGCTTTATGCTTCGGATTGGAAATAGAATCGATGATAGCATTGACCTGCTCCTTTGTCGGGACGTTCGGAAGAAACTGGTCGAAGTGAAGGTAGGGGACTTCCCGCTTGTCCCAGTCCTTGTGTAGGACATAGTAAAAGAAGTCCCGTAGCTGTGCGATATGGACGTTGATGGTCCTGGGGTTCAGCCCTCTGACGTCCTTGAGCCATTTGACATAGGAGCGGATCTCCTCCCATGTGACTGATGAAAGGAGACGTTCGGGGAGCTGTTCCTCGACCCATTCTATATAGGTGGTCAGATAGGATATGTAGGTGGTGACAGTGCTTTTCGCGAGGTCGCGGAAAGAAAGGATATCCCTGTGTTTATTGAGATATGCAATGTTGTTCTCAAACATGATTAAAGTCCTCCTTAAAAAATCTGTTAATGGCTGCAGACTTTTTCAGGGAGGAGCTCGGCAGGACTTGAATAAATAGAGAAAAAAAGATAAACTCATACTGTAGGGAGTCCCTTCGGTATGAGAGCCGCGTCGCCAAACTAAGCAGTCATCCGGAGGGGCTTTTCCTTTTATAGGATGAGCTTATCGTAAACAAAAAGGACCGCCAATGCAATGGCGGTATTAAGAAACAAGAAAGGCTTCACGCGCAAGCGTGATTGGGTTCAATTGAAACTATCTGAGCTTACTGGTATAGAGAAAAGGAAAAGTCAAAAAAATGAATTATCTAGTCAGCTGGCTATAGTTAATGAAGCGAAAAATGTGCTTGAGGGAAAGTTTAATTTCTTATGATCAGAATAGTCAGTATTAGAAGAAAAGAATAGTAATACATTGATTGCATTATTATCGACGCCAGGTTAAAGCTGCTGCGGGCAAGATGCATATAAAAAATAGATGAAATTATAGCAGTATTGGCAGAGGAAGTACCATTGGTTAAGTCTAAGAAGGATATCATTAAGAAGCCGTATGACAGTTCATGTGGTGGGGAATATACCGATCAACTTAGATATTTGGAAGATGATTGCTTTGAGAATAATTGAGCTTGGTGGTAAGGAGGAAAAGTAAACCTGAATTATTCATGACGTCCGGGTCATGCCCTTGAGACGCCGATTTAGTTACACAACAATACCGATATCCACATTCGTTAACCTGAAGGGATACAATCCTCCATAAAAATGGGCATAGTACCCCATTGAGTTTTTGCAGTGGCGTATGGTATTGTCAATGTTCGTTGTTTTGCTGTCAGACAGCCAGTTCAGGAATCTGAAGCTGTTGTATGTTCAACAGTATTTCCCGGAACTCATCTTTATAGGGACAACTGCTGCAGAACCTGAAGCTTCTGTATCTGGATGAACGGATTACTCTGGCAGCGATCTTGATCAGCTTCAGACGGAAGGTCTCAATCTGCATTTTTTGAAATTGCTTTGGAAGCACCAGCCGCTTGAACCAATTGAACAGGTTATATGCCAGCATGCAGATCATCAGGCGGCCCGCATTCACGACCATGGCATGGCTGCTCATACAGGAAAAATCAAAACCGTTTTTGGATTCCTTGATAAAGTTCTCCATTCGGCCGCGGTTGCAGTAGAACCTGATGATATCTTCCGGATCAAGATCCATGTTTGTCACGACGAATGTATACATGTAAGTCATCTGATCTGTGGGTTTTTCCACTTTACAGACAACTCGCCTGGCATACTTCCAGGAGCTGGCCTTATACATGAAATCACCATGACAGACAGCGTAGTCAACCTTGTTGTCTTTTGTCAGCCGATCCAGATCAGCTTCAATATCTGCTGCAAGAGATTTCAGGGTGCTGTTCATCTTGAGCCGGATAGCATACCGACAGGCATGGGTTTCTGCAAGATCATAGATTTCCGGTGCTGCAAAGCCGCTGTCGCCCCGCAGAGAGATTACAGTATCAGGATACTGTTCAAGAAACTCATTAAGCAGAGACTCAAGAAACAGATGTGCGTCACTGCTGCAGTATTTCGTCCCTTTACGAAGCTCTACCTTGAGAAGGTCACCTGTCAGGCCGTCAAAGCATAACAGCGGATGGTACCCATGGCTCTGGTAATGATAGTTGAAACCTTCCCCTTCCTGATGGCCGTAAGTCTGCAGAAGTGTGGAATCCAGATCAAGGAGAATGTTTTCCGGCGGCCGGATCCCGTAGATCTTCTGACGCAGGATGCGGAATATCTTCTCGAACTGTATCAGCGAATCTTCATCCATACGGTTGAAAAAACGCGACATCGTAGGCTGAGAAGCAAGAGCATCCTTGCCAAGGACTGCACAGAACACAGGATCCGTGGTAAGTTCATCGGCGTCATTATCATTGAAGTAACCGGCAAGGGTCTGAAAGATCCGCTGCATGAGGTTCTTATCGTCAGTATGGAACCGGAATGCAGCAGAATCATTTGTTTGAAAGTTATCACGGATGACTTTTTCAAAACCGATGCGGTGCACGAACTCCTTAAGGAGAAACAGGCCTCCATCGGAAGAAAGTTCGCCGCCATTGAAATTAAATTTGAATTGCTTATTGAAACTGAAAGAGGTGTCATTTACAATAGACATAGGGATCTCTCCTTTATGTTTGATTTTGATTTGACACCTTAATCTTAACATAGCTGAGGTCCTTTTTCTATGTTAAGAACTTTGAAAACAGGCAGTACCAGGCAGTTCAAAGTTTTCACTCGAAAGGTGAATGCAGTATGTAGTTGTAAATGCAGTAACGACGCGGGTTTCCCGCGCTCACTGAATAATCGGTGAATTATTCAGGTTACATTATAAAATAATAATACAGTGCATTACATACAGTCCGGAATAGTGTAAAATGGACACATAGGATTAAGCGAAATGTAAGACAGCTCCCCCCGAGTTTCA
>JAFZJK010000081.1 GCA_017553965.1 Lachnospiraceae bacterium
ACCGAGCTCATAAGCTCTTCTTGCCCATTCTACAGCATCGATACCCATATCGATCCTGCCGCCGTGCTTATATCTGGTCCAACCGTTTCCGTCGGCACGTCTTTTTGCATCTATGGCACATACGACACACTGGCTTCCGAACTTAGAAGCCGCATCGCTTATAACCTGAGGGTTATCTATGGCAGCTGAGTTAACGGCCACCTTATCGGCACCTGCTCTTAATATAGTCTTAAAGTCATCTACGGTACGGATACCGCCGCCAACGGTAAACGGGATAAATACGTTTTCTGCAACCTTTCGTACCATATCCACTACCGTGTTTCTCTTATCGGACGATGCGGTAATATCCAGAAATACCAGCTCGTCCGCTCCATTTTTGCTGTAATTGGCTCCGACTTCAACCGGGTCGCCGGCATCTCTTAAGTTTATAAAATTAGTTCCCTTAACTACCCTTCCGTCTTTAACATCCAGGCAGGGGATGATCCTTTTTGTAAACATATATAAATCCTTATTCTCTTTATTAAGTCCCTTATGATCGTATATCCAAATATTCCGACATCAGATCGAGCAGAAATTCTTTAATATCTCCATTCCTATATCTCCGCTCTTTTCGGGGTGGAACTGGCATCCGAAGATATTCTCATGCTCTACCGCACTGTCAAAGGTTATACCGTATTCCGTAACCGCTGCGATATCATTTCTGTCAGCGGCATTAAGATAAAATGAATGGACAAAATATACAAAGCTTCCGTCCGCTATACCCTTAAAAAGCTTGGAATCTTTATTGGTCAGCGAAAGTGAATTCCATCCCATATGCGGAACCTTTAATGTATGATCGAATGAAGCATTCTCCTTAAATCCCATGATACTGCCCGGGAGCAGTCCAAGACCTTCTATACGGTCCTTGTCTGTTTCTCCGATATTTTCGGTACTGTGCTCAAATAAGAGCTGCATTCCGAGGCATACACCCAAGAAAGGAGTTTTCTTTGCCGTTATTTCTTTGATGGGACCAGTAAGTCCGTATTCCCTAAGTTTTCCCATGGCATCCGCATAGGCACCTACACCGGGGAATACCACGTGATCGGCTTTATAAAGCACAGCCGGATCCTTTGAAAGCTCTACATCGTATCCCAAATACTTAAGAGCGTTCATAACACTCATCGTGTTACCGGCATCATAATCAATTACTGCTATCTTTGACATTTTATCTGTTTCCAATCTTTGTCATTTCTCGCTGAATATTTCGAGATCATCGTAATTACCGAGAAGCCCGTATACATATTCACTGTAATCCACCGAATCATCGATTTCTACAAGATCGTATGCTTCCGATTCACTCATATTAAACTCGGTAGAAAGCTTGTTAAGTATCTCAGCCTTTACGTAATCAAGATCTTCCGTGATCTCGAGCATCTGAGCCAGCTGCAGATACTTTTCGTAACGCTGCAAACCTTTAAGCAGGGAATCCAGAGCTTTTTCCTTATTGTTTGATTTCATATAATACTCATATGAATTAAGCTGATGGTTTACGAACATGACAGTCATGATCCTGTCATAAAGCTCTATGTCCTCGTCTTTTATCTTAAGACCGTAAACCTCATAATAAGCTTCATTGTACTTCTTAACATTGAAGTCTTCCTGTGCGTTTTCTATGCTCAGATTATATGAATATATATTGCTTCCGATGATTATTACGATTGTTAGGATAGCGAATATTACAAACAGGATGGTTGCACCGGCTTTATTGATCCTGCCGTGTTCAACTTCGTACTCGGCAATGGCAAGAGCTGTCTCACGCTTCTGCTTTTCCTTTTCCTTGGCTGCTGCCTTTTTCTCCATGGCAAGAGCCATTTTCCTGTTACGCTCGGCATCTGCTTCAGCTTTCTTTCTAGCCTTTTCTTCTTCAGCTTCGGCTTTCTTTTCTTCTGCCAAACGTTTCTTTTCTTCCTTTTCGAGAAGCTCTTTTTCTTCCTTTTCCTGCTTTTCCCTGCGGTCAGCCTCAAGCATCTCGGGAGTTACGTCTTCGTTTATATTACCGAACAGTCTCTTAAAGAAACCGGGCTTCTTTTTCTTCTTTTTGGGCTGGGTTGAAATCTCTTCATCTATCGGGTTGAAGTCCGAGAAAACAGTCTGCGTTGATACCAGACCTTCATTTTCACCACGAAGATTCTGATCTATCAGGTTAAGCTCTTCGTCGTGATCCGGCAGTCCTTCGGCAACATTTCCGTTGATATCGTTATCAATATCTACAAACAGTGCATCCACATCGGCCTGCACCTCTGTATCGTTACTTCCGTTCTTCCACTCGACATCAAGCAGCTCTTCATCATTATCGACAACATTCTGTACTTCAGGACTAACATCGGGGATGCTAACCTCTTCTATATTCTCATGTAAAGGCTCGTCCGGCACCACATCCGTAAAGAGACTGTCATCAACGGCTGTTTCAGGCTGTTGATCCGTATTGTTATCTTTACTAAGCAAGGATGCATAAGCCTCTGCTTCGTCAAATATATTATCAAGGTCCTCATCAGGGATGATATCACCCTGCGGTTCGGACAGATCGGCAGTATCCATATCCGCAAGAAGATCTGTCAGCATCTCATCCATTTCATTTTCTGGTTCGGCTTTTACTTCTTCTTTACGAATGTCTCTGCGTGCGGGATTGGGTTTTCCTGTTGTTGACTTTGCAGAACCGGTGCTTTTTACGCCAACAGAACTAAGCAGACTGTCCAAATAAGACTCATCTGCTTTATTCTTCCTTTTCTGTTTACAGCTGTCACAATATTTTTGTCCGTCACGGATCTTTTTGTGACACTTAAGACATGTTCCCATCAGTCACCACTCTATAATAAAATATTATTAAATATTATTTCCAATATAATGATCAAGTACCTGTACCATGGAACCAACTTCCGGTTTTGAAAGCTGGGCGTCCGCTCCTAAAAGCTCACCCTTTCGCCGCATTTCTTCATTGACAAGCGAGGAGAATATGATGACCGGAATACTCTTAAGCTCCGGATCTTCTTTTATCAGCTTAGTCAGATGATGTCCGTCCATCTGCGGCATCTCGATATCGGTAATAACACACTTAACCTTTTCATGCACAGTATTCTCTGCCTTATACCTGCACAACAGATCCCATGCTTCCTTACCGTTATTGGTAAGCGTGATCGCTGTATATCCGGCTTTTGACAATGAATCGTGTATAAGCTTGTTGAGCAGCGGTGAATCTTCTGCCACAAGTATCGGAGAATTGTTTCTCTGCCTGATCCCGAGTGCATCGATATCCGACATCCTAAGTCCCGTCTCGGGGCTTATATCCGTAACTATCTTCTCAAAGTCAAGGATGACTATCAGCTTTCCGTTTATCTTTAAGAAACCTGTGGCAATACTTCTTCCGGAATTATTGATCGACTCATCCGGCTTGGAGATATCTGCCCAGGATACTCTGTGAATACCCAAAACCGACTGTACATGGAAAGCCACATTCAGCTTATTGAAGTTGGTCACGATAAACATGTCGGTATCTTCATTGGTATCATAAGGTACTGCCAGGCTCTTATTTAAGTCTATAACCGTGATGATCACATCACGCGGCATATATATACCTTCAATGCAGGGGTGCGAATTTGGGATCGGTGTAGGCCTCTTATATGGCAGGATCTCTCTTACCTTAGCCACATTGATCCCATAATGATGTGATCCGACAATAAATTCAAGGATCTCAAGCTCATTGGTTCCGCTCTCAAGTAGAATCTTAGTATCCATTTGGCTTCCCCCTTTATTTTATCTTGATATCGTATTCAAACCCTGTATTTTCGTCTACAGCCTTAAGGCTGTATGCCTTTTCGTTATCATTCACAAAGAATATAAGCACAGCATCATATGAACCGCCTGCTTTTATCTCATCGTTCAAAAACTGGATATCGTTGGGAAGAGCACATATCTGCGGTCCCAATTTATCACCGTTATCACAGTAAAGAACATACTTTACGGCACTGTCCTTGGAAACAAATTTTTCGCTGCTCTTTCCAGTATTCTTGATAAGGAAATACAGAGAAAGTACCTTGTCACCATCCTGTTTGGGAGTAATAACAGAAAACTCATTTTCAACATACTGTTCTTCAAGCTTATAATACCCGTATTCAACGGTAAAATTATCTTTCCCGTACAGTGCAGTCAGACTATCTGCCGTCTTTTCGGGAGCACTTGTGACTGTAGGCTCCACATTGGGAGCTTCAGTAGGTGTTACAGTAGGAGTAGGCTCATCCGAAGCAGGTGTAGGAGTAGTTATATCAGGAGTAGGAGTTACTGTCTCTGCCTCCTGCTTCTCCTTTTCCGCATTATATATATCTTCCAGTTCTTTAATATCCAGGAGCTTTCTCTCAGCAGTCTTATTCTTATCGTATTTAAGTAAAAGGTATGCGGAATACTGCGCGATCGCATCCGATTCCTCTTCGGTCAGCTCGATATGCGGGCCGGAAGAACAGCCGGTGACAAGGCATGCCATAATGATAAACAAAGCTAAAAACATCTTCATTTTTTTCATGCTCTTCCACTCCCTTCATAGAAATTTAATACATTAGAATATTTTATCACTTATGCAGGATTTTTGCAAGAAAATTAGTCCATTGTAAGCTCAAACCAAAATTCCACGCCTGTAGAATGGTTTGCAACGCCGTATTCCTCGTTATGAGACTCCATGATCGCCTTTACTATGGACAGTCCTATACCGCTTCCGCCGTACTCACGGGTCCTTGCTTTATCCACCTTATAAAACTTGTCCCAGATATTATTAAGATCTGCCTCACCTATAGCATCACCGGTATTAAATACGGATATCCTGATCTTGTTATCATGCTTTTTAAAGCTTATATCGATAACATTCGGATCCTTACAGTGATTTACCGCATTACTCAGGTAATTGGTTATAACTTCTTCTATACGGTATTCATCTGCCCAGACATATACAGGATCTATGCTGTTAAACACGACATTTATGCTTTTCTGCTTGGCTAACAGCTCCACTGACGAAGTAACTGTTTTTACGAGTGAGACAATATCAAATCTCTCAAGCTCTAAATTAGAGTTACCGAATTCAAGCTCATTAAGTGTCAGAAGCTTCTTAACCATATTGTTCATCTTCTGTGCTTCATCCACTATAACGTCACAGTAAAACTGCCTGCTTTCCTCGTCATCGTTTATATTGTCGGACAGCCCCTCTGCATAACCCTGTATAAGGGCTATCGGTGTTTTCAGTTCATGAGAAACGTTGGCGATGAACTCTCTTCTCATCTCCTCAGCTTCGGTTTTCTGCTTAATATCCTTTTCAAGCTCTATATTGGCTGATTTCAGTTCGCTGATGGTCGTTTCCAGCTTATCTGAAAGCGTATTGATATTTCTGCCCAGCTCCCCGATCTCATCCTTTCGCTTCCCTGTATATCTGTTTTCAAACTTTAAGGAGCTCATATCCTTTGAGATATCAGAAAGCTCAAGTATGGGCTTGGTTATACCGCAGCTGAACAGATATGTAAGTACGGAACATAAAATAAGCAATATGCCGCCTGATATCAGCAGAAACTGATTTGAGATAAGAGCACTTTCCTTAAGATTTGAATAACTAGTCCTGATAAATATAACTTCCCCGTTATTCAGGAAACCTACCAGATCTATATATTCCGAATTGTATCTTTCCTCAAAATTTTTAAAAACATCATATTTTCCGGTATTGGTCTCGAGCAGCTCAGGTGAACGCTCATTCTGATCTGCACCGTACATATATTTTCTGAGTGCCGTAACTATCCTGATAAGCCTGTCATTTCTGAAAATAACTGACGGATCCTGTTCCGCCATACTGAAGGCCAGAGGATATACAAAATCAAGCGACACCTCGTTATTATACAATATATATACGTTTACATTAGATATACTCTCGGTTTTCTCGATCTCCGATACAATGTCATCCACCCCATCATGTCCCGTCAGAGTATTATCACCGATAATACCGTTTATTTTATCGTATACATCTTCCAGCGAATCTATTTTGGTCTTTTCGTAGTATGCCTGCAGGAAAAAGGTATTTGCCATCCAGCATAAGAAGATCATAAGGAACAGTGAAAAGGTAAAAACCAGAGAGATCTTGCCTTTTAATGAAGTTAACATATTTATGCCTCAAACTTGTATCCCATGCCCCAAACGGTTTTTATAAGATCTCCCTTATCTCCCATTTTACTGCGGAGCTTTTTAACATGTGTATCTATAGTTCTGGCATCACCGAAGTAATCATAGTTCCATACATTGTTCAATATCTTATCACGCGATAATGCCACACCTTTGTTTTGTATAAAGTATTCAAGAAGTTCAAACTCCTTTAAGCTGAGCTCTATAAGGCTGCCGTCAACATATACCTCATGAGCCTGCCTGTCGAGTTTAATGCCCCCTATCTCAACAGTATCCGTATCAAAATTACCCGTACGCCTGAGTATCGCATCTATACGGGCCACAAGGATCTTGGGACTGAAGGGTTTTGTTATATATTCATCGACACCAAGCTCAAAACCGAGCAATTCGTCCT